>JAPOIJ010000228.1 GCA_029979005.1 Planctomycetota bacterium
CAACCATTGGGCTTAGCTGGGTCCGTTCGCCAACTTCCAAGATGAAATTCATAAACTGAAATTGCACGATCCTGAGTTTCAATCGACTCGCGTTTCGCTATCCAGTCACCGTCATTCCACTGATACTCCTCTAAACTTGCGACCACCGATGCAGTCCTAGGGGGCAATTCACTTGCGAACGCAAACGGATCTGACTTTTCCAATTCGAGACCATTGCAGTCGACTACCCGGTACTTATACTTCTCACCGCAGCCCAAATTCGGGATAAACAATTCCCAGACACCACTCGGGATTCTCTTCCTCATTTGGTGGCGGCAACCGTCCCAGCCATTGAAATCACCGACGATACTCATCGCCTGCGCGTCTGGCGCCCAAACCGCGAAATTCACGCCAGTGACGCCGTCTACCTCACGAAGATGTGAACCTAGCTTCTCATAAATTTGAAACTGGTTACCTTCATTAAACAGATACAAATCCTCGTCACTCAAGAGCGGAGGAAATGCGTAAGGATCATACTCCGTCATAACGACGCCGTCCTGAAGATATCGATATTTGTATTTACCTGTAGCCGTTCCGAAGGTCTCGGAATCACATTCCGCTTCAAACACCCCTAGCTCGTCGACACGCACCATCTCTTGTGATACTTCTTCATCACAATCCAGGATCCAAACACAGTCAGCGTTAGGAAAATAACCCCTGACGACAATTGTCTTTGGGGAACCCAAAAGATTCGAACGCTGTGGACCCAAGAGCTCATGAGGTTGACTCTCTCTTCCTAAGTTTAGCAAATGAAATTTAGAAGGCCTTTCAATCACCGGCGCATCTCGAACCATTTTATCCTGCATTCCCTTAATGGAAACCGTTGAATGTGCATACCAATTCAATATCGCAAAATGTGCGAGCGTCGAATTGAATCACACGGCATGAGCAGAAAATTTTACCCTAGTGACAAAGTTTATACAGTGAGTTCACGAGGATTTAACAACGAGATCAGCTTGCCGCGTATCCAAACGCCTGTCCTTGCCCGATAGGTTTTATTCGATCGGCTAAATATTCGGCAACTCGATTCGATTCGTTTCGCGACGTTTTTTTAGCAGATTTCCGACGTCCATGTCGATTCAACTTTAAATGGTGCCCCATTTTTATTGGTGCCTGACCAACGTGAACCCGTTCGGTTGAGAGAGACGCTGGCGACGAGCGCACACCGTCAAGTTCAGGTTCGTAATTAACGTGACGATGCCCACCACCAATCGCATCTACGGTCACACTATTCCCTCCCTGTTCGACTTGATCATACTCATTGGCAACCTGAGTCCTAACCTGTGGCGGATCGAACTGCCAAATCCGGCAGTTGATTTGATGAATCGCCATTGCCCGATCGATTCGCTGCCAGAGATCATGGTTCTTGATGAGTGTAAGTGTCCCGAATTTTTCCCATTGCCAATTGTTCTTACGCCATTGGGAAATGCCACGTCGGATCCCGCGTCCAACATACTTACTAGACGTTATCAGTGTAACGTGGGAATGCTGTTCAAGGGCTTCAAGGCCTCGGACCACCGAAAGAAGTTGTAACCGCTCCCCCCGTATACCCGATTCGGTATCTGCCTCTTCGAATCGGGTTGCGGTGCCAATCTGTTCCAGAACGAATCGCCAGCGGCCGCCGGGCGATGGTTGGGACACGTATTTGGCCTCGGTAAATAGCAGGTAATGGGGAGCGGTTTTATTCATTGGACTACAACCTGATTAATGGAGTTCAGGCGACTGTTTGACCTACCCGTGCAGGATCAATAATCAGCCGAAAGGTGTGGAACGACCTTCCGTTGTCCGTTAGTTTGCCATCCTTTGGCGTAGATCAATTCGAATGTGGAGCGTTCGTTCAAATGGACCTACACAAGAAAAAACTACTTCCGTCAAATAGTTGATTCTCGATAGAAGGGTCATCGACAAGGTTTGCCTCAAAAGAAAAGTCTATTTGGGGCAAAATGTTTCAATGACCGACAAGGTCTACTGCGGAACCCTCGCAACCGATACGAACTGAACTCCGATAGAGAGATTAAACGGGTTGGGCAAAATCTGCCTATCATTTCTATTCGCGTACCAAGAACAAATACCTGAATTTGACCACTTGCGTGCATCGAATCCACAAGCCAACAGGGAGGTTGACCCATTTCATGTCCTTAAACGAGGCGCCAAATCAAGTTGCCCAGAACAAAACGATCGAAAATATAGCTATGTGATGATTGACTGTGATCCATTTCCCGAAATCGCTTTCCAAAGGAAGTATTTTAAGCGACAATCACAGCCCCTAGTCACTTAAAAAATTTGAACAAGAACGAGCGGTAAGACGGTAATCGATGCGGCATTCCCGGCGACGCAATGAAAGCACAAATCACCGGATGTAACTCCATTTGACGGCAACTCAAGTCCTCTCCCTCACAAAAACAATTTAGTTTTGAATCCACTGGAACTCCACCATGACACTACGCTCCATTCTCTTCTTTTTGGCAATATTGATCGTAGTTTCAAAGGCACCGGCAATTGCTGAGCAACCTGAAACAAGCCAGTCGAATGTCAACCCGCCGAATATCGTGTTCATCATGTCTGACGAACTTGCGTATTTTGAATTGTCACATATGGGGAATCCATACATTCGCACACCCAATATTGATCAAATGGCGGCGGAGGGAATTCGATTTACCCAGGCGCTCGCTGCGGCACCGGTTTGCGCACCCTTGCGGGGTGCCTTAATGACGGGCAAACATATGGGCCACGCCTCCGTTCGCGCCAATGGCGGCGGCACTCCACTACGTGCGGACGAGGTGACCATCGCGTCGATGCTAAAACAAAAGAGCTATGCGACCGGAGGGTTTGGAAAATGGGGAGCCGGTGGGCGCGATTCAACGGGCGTTCCCGAAAAACACGGATTCGATGTTTTCTTTGGCTACTATGATCAAGTACACGCACATTCTTTTTTTCCGCCCTACCTCATCCGAAACAGTGAAGAAGTAAAACTGGATGGAAACATTGGTGGTCGCCAAGGGAAAACCTACTCTCATTACGCCATTATGGATGAGGCGATCGAATTTATCAAAACGAATCATGATCGACCCTTTTTCTGCTATCTTCCGATCACGCCTCCCCACGGGATGTATGACATACCCGCCGACGATCCGGCCTGGAAACAATATCAAAACGATTCATGGATTAAAGATCCAAAAATCTCGCAGGACACCAAAAATTATGCCGCCATGGTTACCATGGTTGATCGCAACCTAAAGCAGGTTCTCGACCTACTGAAGGAACTCAATCTGGAACAAAACACAATCGTTTTTTTCACAGGAGACAACGGCGGCCAAGATCGATTTCGGTCCAAAGAACACCCACGAGGCTTTTTTGGCCCCAACGTTAACCCCGTGAATCAAGTCGAGTTCCGAGGTGGAAAAGGGAATCTGTATGAGGGTGGGCTGCGAATCCCCTTCATCGTACGATGGCCGGGAAAAATCGAGGCAGGGAAAACAAGTGATCTGCTTTTCAACCAGGTCGACATTCTACCTACGCTCGCAGAACTGACTGGAACACAGGCGCCTGCTGATATCGATGGCTTATCAATTCTTCCAGAGTTAATTGGAGAGAAACGAGCCAGCCGGGAACAGGATCAGCACCAGTATTTGTACTGGGAATTTGGCTCACAAACTGCCGTCCGAATGAAAAACTGGAAAGCGATCCAGACAAAAAAAAATAGACCTTGGGAACTTTACGATTTGAATCTGGACCTCAGCGAAGCACATGACATCGCTGCAGAGCACCCTGAAATCCTTAACCGAATGAAACAATTCGCCCACCAATCCCACTCACCGGTGAGAGAAGGAACCTACACCACTAAAGTCCGGCATGAACGCGATCGCCAGGCAAAATTCGGCACCTCAGGAAAAAAACCTCCATCTAAAAGTGCTGGGAAGATGAATCGAATTAAGCACCCCAACTTAATTGCGCCAGAGAATATTAAGGTTTTAAAGGTCAGTAGCGAAAACAAATCGAACGATAAACTGGCAGTCTACGCGATCGATGGAAAACCCGATACGATCTGGCATACCCAGTTTACCGGGAATCTGAAAACGCATCCCCATGAACTAATACTTGATCTTGGAAAACCAATGCTGATAGACGGTTTTCGTTACTTAGCCCGTCAAGATGGGGGGTGGAATGGAGCCTTTGCCGAAACCGAATTCAGCATAAGCGATTCACCGACCTCGTTCCCAACTAGCCAACTTTCGATCACTTTCCAAAAGACAAAAATCGCTCAATCAGCCGACCTTAAAACGCCAGTCTCCGGCCGTTACGTCAAAGTTCGAGTACTCTCAGAAATAAACCAGCAAGCGTGGGCCTCAGCTGCTGAAATTGGAATTATCGCTCGATAAACTCGACCTTCATCGAGCAATTTAACAAATCGGTACGCCAAAGCTAAGGTTTTCGTTATCCGAATATCTTACATCAACTCTTCCGCATTTAACCGTTAACACGCGGAACGAATCTTTTTTTGATTTTGTTTTGGAAAACGGGTCTTGTTTAAAAAAAAGCCCCTTCTAATCTAGAACCCTGAAGGCTTCCCCAGTTGCCGCCCGGTGGCGATTTCCAGCCTTCTTAAGCATTCGAAGTGAATAGGATTTCACTGAGAAAATCGATTTAGCAAGGATTATTCAGTACCCCTTAGATCTACCTCGGAGATGTTATGAAGACCTTTTTATCACTTACCGCCATGATGCTCGCGGTGCTGTGCTTAAACCTAAACCAGACCAGCGGTCAGGATTATGATTTAAGCGAATACACATTAGACTTTGGTGGCGTTGAAGTTGGGACATTCGAGACCGACGTCACCACACTTACCAACAACGACACCACTCAAATTAACATCACCGGATACTCCTTCAGCAATGATCCAGAAAACGTTTTTTCCATCGAAGGAACTGATCTTGTCGGTACGGGGATTAGCGGTGGAGGCGGCACCTTAGACATTACCATTAGATTTACCCCGCTAGCTGACGATTACTACGAAGCCGAATTATCGCTTGATATATTAACGATAAACGGAGGATTCACCGAAGTCATTACGTTGATCGGGAATGGCACAAACTACGATGATCCATGCGAGCTAGTTGACAACATTCGACAGTTTTACAAAGAATGTCTCGCAGACGGCACACTCTACGGCACTGGCTCCGGAAAACGGGCTCGCCGACGCGAACGTGCCCTGAATTGCAGATTGCGAGCGATCTCGTATTTGTGCAGAAACGGCTATTATTGTTACGCTTCGTGGGTCACCCATACTGCTATCAAAAGAACAGACGGTCTTGGCTGTCCAAAAGACTTCGTAGCCGGGTCGAATCTAGAGGCACTGAACAACGATCTACTCTTGCTCCAGGCGTTACTGCAGAACTGAACCGCAAGAAGGTGAAGAGGACAGTAAAGTTCTATTGAGACGATTCAAGAATAACGCAACCCGGTTCCCTGGAGCCGGGTTTTTTTATGCGCGCTAACCACACTCTCTGGTGAGGCTATCTCTCGATCACAAACTACAGAACTGAGCGTTGGTAATCCGTAATCAAACTTATTCGATCGTAACGGTTGTACGGGTTGTATTTCAAGATAGACAAAATAAACAATCTCAAGCAATTTCTAATTGGATCGAATTCAACGCCACCTCGATAACTAAGGAGTGCGACTCAACGGATTGCCTGGTTTTTAATCACCAGTTTTACAACCGAATTTCGGCAGAACGTCCCGTCGCACTGTCGACAAACAAGCCAATTTCCAGGTCGCCCCGGTGACGTCAACCTCGCGTTTGGTAGCCAATGCTCCGTAAAATTAAAAAGACAATTTTAATTTTCGACCCAAGAAAGTGGGACACGACGGCTAGTAACCAGTCCGAGTTCGCTGCAGAAC
>JAPOIJ010000216.1 GCA_029979005.1 Planctomycetota bacterium
CGACGACGTCGCCGACCTGATAGTCTTCTTGGTAAGCGTAAGCATTGGCGTTCGCGATGAAAGTCAAAGCCGTGAAGGCCAGCAAGAAAGAAAATCGCATCATTGAAAAGGTCTGGTGTGGTTTTAAATACATAGGGCGAGTCTGGAATTGGTGGAAAGATCCTAGGCGGATATCGCAAAGGCTAGATAATAGCACTGCCTGTTTGGGGAAGTCAAAGCTCTGCTGTTTCTCGGTGCGAAAGGTAACCAAAATTGCGAAATTCACTTTCGAAATAGAATAAGAAATAATCGCAGGTTTCTCGCGACTGGGAAAATAGTTGCGTACCGGTTAAAACGTAAGAAGTTTTTACCGGCGATCGCGTCAATTCAAGTTGTTTTACTGCTCGAGATGTAACGATGCATAAATACATTTGTTTTCTGTTTCTGTCTCTCACTCTGTGTATTGGGGGCGTGAATGCTCAAGAGCCGAAGGAATGGGTCAAACAAAACCTGAATGATCTGGTTGAGCTTTATGTGCATTTTCATCAGACGCCGGAACTTTCGTTTCATGAAAAAGAGACTGCCGCCAAACTGGCCGCTGAGTTGAACGCGGTTGGTGCGGAAGTAACCGAAAATGTCGGTGGTTACGGGGTTGTTGGTTTATTGAAAAATGGTGATGGGCCAACGGTCATGGTTCGCACTGATCTTGATGCCTTGCCCGTGACCGAGGCAACCGATGTACCCTACGCATCGAAGGTTACCACGGTCGACGCTGACGGGAATACCGTTGGTGTAATGCACGCCTGCGGCCACGACATTCATATGACGACGCTGGCGGGAGTCGCCAGATTTCTCGCAGCTAATAAGAGTCAGTGGCAAGGAACAGCCATGTTTATCGGCCAGCCTGCTGAAGAGCGAGGGATGGGGGCAACTGCGATGCTCGAAGATGGCTTGTTTAAGAAATTCCCCAAACCTGATTATGCGCTGGCGCTGCATTGTAATTCAGTAACTCCCAGCGGTTCTGTTTCGGTGAGGCCCGGCTACGCAATGGCCAACGTCGATAGTGTTGATATCGAAGTCTTTGGTCGCGGAGGTCACGGAGCCTATCCTCACACTACGATTGATCCGATTGTTCAGGCGGCGAAGCTTGTGGTCGATTTGCAAACGCTGGTTTCTCGCGAGGTGAAGCCAATCGAAGCTGGGGTTGTCACCGTCGGTTCGATTCATGCTGGGACGAAGCACAATATTATTTCAGACAGTTGCAAACTCCAATTAACAGTTCGAAGTTATTCCGAAGAGGTTCGACAATTATTGCTCAGTGGAATTAAGCGAAAAGCAAAGGCGGCGGCGATCAGTGCGGGAGCGAAAGAGCCAGTCATCAAAATCTCGGAAGGAACGCCTTCGCTTTCAAACGATGCGGAACTAACGGCAAAAATGAAAAAGGTATTCGAAAACGCGATCGGAGCGGAAAATGTACTTGATGCCGAGCCCGTGATGGGCGGTGAAGACTTCAGTCAGTACGGTCGCGCCGGGGTGCCAAGTCTGATGTATTTTTTAGGCGTTGTAGAACCGCGTAAGCTCGCGTATTTTGAGTCAAATGAAATTTCGCCCCCGTCGTTGCACTCGGCAGAATTTGCTCCCGATGTCGAACCAAGTTTGATGACCGGGATTGTGACGATGTCCAGCGGTGTGCTCGAGCTATTGAAGGTAAATCAATAGTTGAAGATCTCGCCCATTCAGTGAGAACCGATTGAGTTGCCGATTTTGTTGGACTCAAAAAATTTCGCAATCATTTTATCTGGCAACTGCGAATGACCTTGGT
Source organism: Planctomycetota bacterium (assembly GCA_029979005.1). GTDB lineage: Bacteria > Planctomycetota > Planctomycetia > Pirellulales > Pirellulaceae > Mariniblastus. Next base: position 1,802 of record JAPOIJ010000216.1, read on the forward strand.
TTGACCAGATGGTTTAAGCTGGCAACCGCCAAATCCGGAGGCATCGAGAATCCAACCCATCGATGCAATTGCTTAGAAAAAAATATTGCATCGATGGGTTGGTTAAATGGCTTCGCGAGTTGACGTTTAATTATCGCTTTTCGCAGCAAGGCCCGAAATGAGTAATTTCGTCACTTTCAAATACTGTCGTTTCTTCAAATAAAGGGAACCCCAAAATGGTCACCAAGCGCGCCGTTTGATAGATTCTGAATTTTGATTTAACAAACTGGCGTTCACATGTGCCTGTACAGCCGCGACTTGTTGAACCCCGGTCCAATTCTATATCTTCCGCTCGGTAATCTATCTCCAAGAGTGAGATGATTGTGAGTGGTGTTTTGGGAATGCCAATGCCTACCATTTCCAGAACGTCTGTGGCATCAAATGATGTATCGTCAGGTGATTCTGAAATTCTAACTTCGCTTATCGAAACGTCTCCGCCTTCGTCGCAAGACTCAGTTTTAACTTTGTATTCAACTGTCCCTTCTTGATCGAATATTCGTGTGCATTTAATGGACTTTATTTCGGTTTTGGTTTTTGACACGTCCTCACATTCGCATGGTGCATTCGCTGAGTCGCCAGTAACGGGCTGTGGAATGAGATGATGTGGCAGTTCTTCTGACGAGTCGGAATGAGAGTAGGCTTTTGAAGAGGTTGATAGTGTTACAAGATTTTGGAGATATGTTTTTGCGGCAGTGACTGCCGGACTATGCCAGGTGGTGTCGTCAGCGGTCAAGGTAAGAGGGCCTACCAAAAAAAATGCCACTAGTGAAAGAGCTTTGACAGAAACAGATTGATTCGGGAACATGGATTTCATAATAAGATGCATCCTTTAGATAAGAGAAGTTACACAAGAAAAGTTAAGCCGTAGAAAAAGCCAGAGAATTTCTCTGGGGTGAAGAGCAATTAACAAATCTCGGCAAGCCGCTGAGTAGAAGCGCAGAAAAGTTAATGTCCAGATAGCCAATCGCTCTAAATCCGAAGTTCACTATGAATGATTGTTAAGTCAAAATCCAGAATTATTCCTGCTAAAATCCAACAAGAGGGTAGTTTTTTGTTATTGGAAATCGCTTTCGTTGGAACAACTGGCCATGCGAAGTGAGTCCACAAAAAAATCTAACGGTAGCTCAGTCGCGAAAAGCGGATGGAATCGCAACACAATAGAAGCGTCATAAGTCCAGACGGCAAATGCCGGAGGTGGACTGGATTAGTTTTTCAAGGAGAAAATAAAATTATGGGAGCTTTACCAATAGGATGAAGCCATTTGCCATCCGCCCGTTGATAAATGTTTGCTATACTCGGTCTTCGGTTTCATTTGAGAGCAAAAATAATGCCAGTTGCGGAAAAGTAATTCGCCAAAAATAACTCCGATCTTTCTTTCCCGAAAGTGAATTGATGAGTGAACAATATAAACCACCGCAAGATCATGGTTATCACCAGCACACGCACGTTGTTGTCCAGAATCCTCCGTCGAACCCACTTGGGATGATCGGTTTTGTGACTTCTTTAGTTTCTCTGTTGATGTGTGGAGGGCTTCTGTTTCCGATCAGTTTTACTTGTTCGTTAATTGGAATGTTCCGGCAACCAGCGGCCTTTGCGATTGCCGGTTTGGTTATCAGTTTAGTATCAGGGATCGAATTATTATTTTTTGCCATCTTCCTTATAATCCCATTCTTCTTCGTGGGTGCGGCTGCCGTGGGAGTCGGAGCGGCCGGTGTGTCGGCGATCGGTGCTGAAATTGAAATTGCTCAGCAAGTCAGTGTCGTCGAAGATAAGATGCGCACGTTCTACATTGAAAATGAAAGAGCACCGACTGAGGTTGAGTGCGAGGAATTGCTGTTTGACGAAGATGAATCGGAAATGATGAGCGCAACGAAGATTTCCGAAACGGAGATGCTGATCAAGCATCAAGGCACCGATGGAATATTCGGTACCTTTGATGATCGAGAGTTTCCGGTTGACCTGAGCCCCGAGATACCGATGACGGAAATGGGTGAAATATCATTCGATTGAATTCTATTTTCCTTTGATCGCCAATTGCTATGGCGGCACCATTACCGTCATTTACCGGCCAAATAAGGTGACCTGTCCACCCACCATCCAGCCGTCATAATCTCTGCCCTCGGAGGTGATCGTGTAACGGCCAAATCCCGACAGCCGAATGTTGCCGTCAATCCAGAAATGAGCACCTACCTCAGGATAGAAAGTGGCTAGTCCATTGACGGATTCTGTTGGTAGTTCTTCGTCCAGAAGGTCAAGTGGATTGTTGGATTCATTCCAGGCTTCTAATCCTAGGGTGACGGCATCGACTGTTCGGATGCCTCCAAATCCGCCGATGCCAACAAAGGGTGCCAGGCGAGTTGGAGTTTGCAGCCGTACCCCTGCTTCGGCTCCAAAGGCTGACGTATTGTTTCCGGTAAAACCGCTTAGTGATACCCGGTGCGATAAATAACTGGTGTCATATATCTCTCGCCCTAATTCTATCGTTCCGAGAGTATCAATGGTGTTGGAATTTACCTGAGTGCCACCGCCGACCAGCCAGCCCACTTGTTTGTCATTGTGACGGGCGTCCGTGGCTTGTTTTAGTTTCCCGAAAAAGTCTCCGGGACTCGCTTGCTTGGCGTATTTTTGCGCATAAACAGGATCATTCATGGCATAGCGAGGATTGAATAGTGAACAACCAGTGCTGGTTGAGAAGAGAAGTATCGTAATGAGAAGAGATCGCATGACGGCTTGTAGCAGCACTTGCGTTGGGCGGGAAGGCTGGATTTTGAGATTATGCCAGCAGGGAAAGAAATAGTCCGTTTATTGATAGATCTAGTTCGTTGGCTATTATGCGGAAATAGCAGGGGCTCTGCCCGCTCAGTATCACGACGACTCAGAACACTCTGAGGCACGGCGCTGCCCGGCAGGCTCGAACTTTCTCAGGCTGTAATCACCCCCAGAAAGAGAGATAAAAAGCGATTCGTGAGCGATACATCCTACTTCGACAACCATAGGACAGGATTAATGAGAAGTACGGCCACTGCGACTGACGCGGCCAGCTATTTTTTACGATAGAATAATCACTTCTTAATCACTGAAGCCTTCGTTCTCAAATCAAAGGTCATTGGAAGGCAGTCTCCGTTCCCTTGTTTGTGTGGTGACCAAAGACCGGCGAAATCCCAGAGCGAGCGGTTATGGCTATCGACGGAAATCTTAGGAACTTGAGGTTTGGCAATATTTAAATTTTTGGGTGCGGGGAATTTGGCAAGAGAATCGGTTGGATTACGAATTAACAAGGGTAGGAGTTTCGTCCATTAAGATTAAAAACCTTAATTGTCGTAAGGAGTGGAAATGTTAACCTTTAGTTCTGTATTCTTACTTGGTCCAATCTTGGGTTTTGCCATTATCGTGGGCTTGGTTGTATGGGTTCTTTTAACTTCAAAACAGCAAGATAACCCAACCCAGGATCCTGCTGAGGCTTTTGCTCATGCTCCAACTAAGGCTCTAGTCGATGCCCAAACTAAAGCTTCCCCATCGTGGCCCGCAAACTGCTTGTTTTTCTGTTGTTTGTTGTTTGTGATTGTTCTAATTGTTACGGGGATAGTCGGCATTTTTTGGGGGCTAGCTCCATCCACGACTCATGATAGTCCCACCAGGACAATTGATTGGAATGCAGTTCGGGTGGAATGAAGTGTTCTAAGCTAACGAGCCATGTCTGGCAGGTCTTCTCCGAACAAACCTCTGCTCGCTCGATTAAGTCAGCTTTTTAATGATTGAGTAAGCAGCGAGTTAGATCATAGGTTTTGTGGCAAAAGCCCTCAGAAGGAGTCTCCAAACCTACGCATTTTCTAAATTAGGCCTTTGACTTGTGTTCGTGAAAATTAGCGTTGCTCAGAACTTAATTGTTCTCATGATAAAAAGAACAAAACTCAAAGCGCCGAACGCAAATAGAATCGTCATGAGACGGGAGAACAATTCCCAGTGAGCAAGAAGAGCGGCGTTGCAATTAAAATAAGCACAACAGCAATCAGGAATAGTTTTTGTTCGTTGTTCCTATTTAAACTCTCCGATAATTTATTATTTTTTTTGTAAAGAATATTGCCTTGAAATTTTGCAAACAGGCGAAATTCGAGGGATCGAACCTAAGTCTAAAAATCCTGCTGGCCTATTTTTCGTTTTTTTGCTTTTGAGGTGCGAAAAATCGCAAGAAATTCGATTAAGAGGCGAAACCGTAAGTGTGGAGGTTTTAGTCATTCAGAATAAAGATCAAACGTAATGGAGTAAAAATGTTTAGTATCAGTTTTCTATTTTTGCTTGCTGCAGGCGTAGGGGCCGTCCTTATTGGGGCTGTCGTTCTCGTGCTTCTTTTAGCGATTAAAAAGTAAGCAGCTCCGCCCAAGGCTCCATCGTCGAAGCTGGCAAGCTGTTTGTGCTAAATCATCTTGTCGCTGGCATCGTTGGAGCTTGTTGGTTCGCGTTGTATCCCTCTCAGTTCTAAGCAAACGCTGAATGAGGAGAGCGCTATCAACCATGTTTTGGACACGATCCAGCTGCAGCGATGAAGTATTAAAATCAACCGGCTTCCGCAACTATTAAA
>JAPOIJ010000321.1 GCA_029979005.1 Planctomycetota bacterium
ATCGATGGTGACGAATTGAGAATTGTGTGGGATCGAGATTGTTTTCAGGGCATAGCCAAAGAGGGAGACATGATTAGTATGCAGTTACTGCATGTCCCTCAGGGTTGGACTGGAACTGGAGATCACCACTCGAAAATGCGTCTGAATTCGCAGTCAAAGCAGCGGTCGGCGAGCCCGAGAATGACCGAGCGAATTGACTTTACGCTTGAATAGGCTTGGAGCGCCGACAAAGCTCTGTTTCGTTGCCATCGAATTTTTCGCTGCAAATTATTTATCACATCGGTTATGGCAGTTCGCGTAATCGAAGATCTCGAAAAGTAATTGGACTGCCTTCACTTTCTAAGCACAGATAGCCGGTTTTGGGATCGCAGAGTGTTCCTCCAGAAACTTCTTCTCCGTTGACCCAAAGGCGAACTTCGCCGTTGATGGCACGAACGTAGTAATGGTTCCATTCACCGACCCCTTTGGAAAGCTCTTTCGTTGGGAAGCTTCTTGAACCATTGGGGGCCACCGGCGGAAAAGGTTTCATTTTTACGCCAACGGGGAATACATCGCCATGGCTGGTATACCAGTTAGCTGGGTTCGGCTGCCCGTAGGCTAAATCGAGAACCTGAACTTCGATGCCCTGAGGCAGGCCGGGTTTGCCCGCCTTTGTTAACCGTTCGATGGACGCCGGTGTAGTCCAAACAAAAATGCCACTGTTACCCGCAGGTTTGTGATGCATCCATTGCACGACCAGTTCAAAATTGGTGTATTGTTTTTTTGTGCGAATGACACTGACAGGGCGACCGGTACATTCAATCACATTGTCTTTGAAAGTCCAGGTATCATCATTTGAATTGACGCGCGTGAAGTGTTCTTCGCCGAGAGCTTCAAACCCAGGCGCCATTCCGTCGACGAACGCACGTTTGACTTCTTGTTTTTCTTGTTCCGTTTGCGTTCCAGCAATAGCGATTTTGCTGGAAACGGCAGCGGCAACACCGGTGCTAAGAAGTGTTCTGCGAGAGATAGGAGACGATTTCTTTTTCATGATCATTTCGGATTGATGAAGGTTGGTTTTTATAAATTGGGCTCGTGAATCTCTAAGATTGTAAGCTGTTTATTTGACACATGCCAATTTGTTTCGAAGTTCGCTTGTTGTCCGTATTTTCCGAGTCTGTTAATAATCCTCTTGAGGAATTAGAAATTAGTGTGGTTAGAAAAATCGAATAATGGTGCGCCCACTTGGTCGGATTGTATTAGGGGCTTTCGGGAAGAAAAACTATTTTGAGGCCATCTCCAGCTACTTCAGGATTACTCGTTTGTTAGATTGATATTGCACCGTTATCCGTGTGTCGAAAAAATTCCTGACGTCAGGGGAAAGTCTATGACGTTGGTTTAATCCTACGATGAACTTAAGCTCAATCGAAAGAAAATAAATGCGGCCATTTAATTGCCTGGTTCTGTTTCCGACTCTAGTTTTATCAGTCTTGTTCAGCAATGCTTCGCTTGTCTGGAGCCAAGATGGTGAGGTGAATGACCCTGCGTGTTTTCTCGATGATGCGAATAAAAGCGAGAAAGTTCCACGATACACGTGGACAAAGGATCATATGCACGTCGGGGTAAGGTGGCAGCCATTTTTTAGTCGACCGCTGGCTAACGCGTACGACGCCAAGCGTCCCGTAATATCTGTCGCTAGTAGTTACGCTCAGTTTTGGGTGAGTTGGTCGGCGATGGAACCAACCGAAGCGTTTACCGATTACGTCAATAACCC
>JAPOIJ010000065.1 GCA_029979005.1 Planctomycetota bacterium
CGTTGACTCTGGAAAAGTTGATGTTCGAATATCCGCTTTGTTTTCGCCTCGAAATTATCATTTGCATTCGGTCCTAAATAATGGCTACCATTTTTAAAATGATGCGGATCGTAGAGGTAGAACTTGACCGCGACTTCCCAGTGGTTCAGTAAATTCCGCTCGTCGAGAAATAAAAAATCAATTTCACCCAGTGTTTGGCTACCATCTCGAATCTGCAATCCGTGAGCAACCATTTCCATCTGGCGCACGCTAACCAGCCAATAGAGAATCAATCTTTCGAAATAACGGCCAACACGCCTGTCTTGGACCGCTTCCAAGAAATCACCGAAATGCTCTCGAGAAATATCACTTGCTTTAACTGGCTGCCGTTCATGATGCAGCTCAATTTCCTGCCTCGAATTTAAATACTCATTAGCTATCAATGAGGGGCTATTGATCGCCCAAATTAAATCGTTAATTGCTTGATCAACAGAGGTCATATTCAAAATCAACCGTCGCTTTCTTCATCTCCGCGAACCTCATTCATTGGTCAGCTTATCGAATTAAACAATATTATCCAACGATCACCGCTGAAACGATTTGCCATGTTCATCATTATGGTTCAGAATTGAGCGACCGTAATATTTTTTCGACAGCATCGAATTGCATCCGTTAAACTACCTTCGCTCGCTTAAATTAATTCGATGCGGTTAAATTGTTTTTCTTCGAAACGACTAACCTATAGCCTAGAAAAGATCTAAAAGAATTACATCAACGGTGAGCACCTCAACCTATCGAAAGTGAATGAATGAACCGGCCTAAACTTGTTTCAATTTGTATTTTTCTGATCGCCTCTTTCCTGGGAACAAATTGGGCAATTGGCCAGAGCGATAACAATTCGAATACCCAGGAGCCAGCCGTTAGTACCACGGATGAACTGCCAATTCTTTTTAAAGATAATTTCGAAGGCGGATCGTCAAAATGGGAGATCATTGATAGCCAGTCATGGAAACTCGAAGATCACGGCGCCGGAAAAAGCCTTAGTATTATTCAGCGAAATAGCGAATACGAACCGAAAGTTCGCAGCCCGCGTCACATCGCGCTTATTAAAGAAATTGAGGCAGCCGATTTTGTGATTAACTTTAAAGTCAAGTCAACTAAAGACACTGGGAACCATCGCGATTGCTGTGTCTTTTTTGGATACCAAAACCCAACCAATTATTATTACGTGCACCTCGGAGCCAAACCCGATCCGCACAGCGGTCAAATCATGATCGTGAAAGACGCGCCGCGATTAGCATTAACTAAAAACAAGAAAAAAACACCGTGGGACGACTCATGGCATAACGTCAAACTGGTTCGAGACTCTCAGAAAGGGACTATCGATATCTATTTTGACGACATGGAAAACCCGCATATGTCGGTCAAGGACACTACGTTCGGCAAAGGACGCATTGGACTTGGGTCCTTCGACGACATGAATGCTTTCGACGAGGTTGAAGTCCGCGGGAAATAAATCGTTTCATTCAACTTTGTTTTTTACCAAAGGCGGAACGCAGGGCTTCCAGACTCTTTGGAACGGCCGTCCAGGGATCTTCCTTCCCTTCAAACTCCAACGAAACGTAGCCTTTGTAATTTGCACTCTGGCATATTTTGGCAATTTTGTCGTAATCCATGTCGAGCGTGTAATAAACACCGCCGCCAAAATAGGTTTTTGCCTGAATAAATACTGCTTCTGGAGCGAGCATTTCAAGCTGCTCATAACGTCGCTCAAAAAAGTTCCCTGTATCCATCGTGACCCGAAGCCACGGCGAATTAATGGCATTAACGATTCTCAAAACCCCTTCGGCAGTGCTCCCAAGTCCCCAATGATTTTCCAACCCAAGGACAACACCACATTTCTCTGCCGCGGGCAGACATTCAGTCAACGCATCGATCACCCACTGGAATCCTTGATCATCTGTACAACCGGGGAGGCGGGGCTCAACACCTTTGTTGTTCATCAACTCTTCAAAACTCTTTGACGTGCCCCATCGCCCTGTGTTTACTCGAATGGTTGGGATCCCCAACTTATACGCCATCTCTATTTGAGCGATCGTTTTTTTAACATTTTCAGCGCGATAGTTTTTGTCGGGCCGCAAGAAACCCTGATGCGTCGACATTCCACACAAATCAAGACCATTCACAAACGCTCGCCGCTTCAACTTTTGAAGCATTGAGTCCGACGTGTCCTCCATCTGCACCAGTAATAATTCGACGCCATCAAAACCCATCTTTGCTGCCGTGTCGATGCATTCCGGCATCGTCAACTTAGAACCATCTCGGAAAGTAAAAAATGAATAGGTCGAGACAGCAATTCGATTCGGGACAAATGCTCTAGACTCAATTCCCGCCGTTTCATTCAGTCTCGCTGTTGAACTCACTTGGCTTGCTTGAAGATTTCCCACAGCGCCGGCAGACATGGAGGCTGCGATCGCGGTCGCCCCAGCAGATGCTTTGCTCAAAAATCTTCGCCGATTCAATGAAGACATGTCTTAATCCATTTTAAATTTATTAGTTGGGTTTTATTTTTGTCCGTATTGTGTCTTTTTTGGCGGACAATTGAAATCAAAAACCTAAAAAATGAAAACAAATACATTCACTTATCTTTTTAAAGCTGGAACCCGACTCCTACCACAGAATGAGATTTGCATTTTCTTGCCAGGCAAAATCAAATAGAGGTCGTCAATTCAATTCATGTAATCCAGCTCAAATGCGTTAATGAGAGCGATTAGACTCATGCCAGACTCTCCTCTATCAAACAATGTTGAAGACTTAAAAATTTACTGGGAGACCACCAAGCAGCGATTGCAACGCGCTTGCCCACAACATCCGCTGGCCGTGCGAATGCACCGAGCATTCAGTTGGCTCGGCGCTGCAGAATGCGAAGACGAAGATGATAAAATTGACGAAAAGTTGATCTTCCGATGGATCGGACTTAACTCACTTTTTGGCCGCTGGAACTCATACGACCAGGAACCCGAAAGAGATAATCGAGCACTCACCGGATTTTTGACCGTCGTTGAGGGATATGACAAAGATGCTTTGATCAAAGCCTGTCTGATCGAGCAACAAATCCTGGTTAACCAAATTTGCTCGGATCAATTTGTGAATAAGTTTTTCTGGAAGGTACTCGGCACAGAAAAAAGATTCAACCAGCGTCGCGACCAAATTTCAATTCAACGGATGTATAGCGATCAAAATTACCGCCAAATTTTACATGAGGTTTTTAGTCGAATTTATTTGGTCCGATGCCAGCTAATCCATGGAGCGGCAACTTTCGGCAGCAAACTCAATCGAAGAATAGTCAAACAATGTGGAATTGTGCTGGAACGGATCATTTTTGCCATCGTAAAAATCATCACCGATCATGCCTGGACAGAGAATTGGGACGACCTCTGCTATCCACCGGTCGCGGATGCCAACTAAATCAAATAGAGGTCTAACCTCCAGGTTATCCATTAAATCAAGTTTAATAACTCTCTTTTTGAAACAGATGCCGCTAATTTCGAGTAGACACCATCGGAATTGCTGACCGACTCTAAGTTCATCCCGCAACTCAAAATGGAACCAACACCCATGTCCAGCAAAATCACTTTGATAGCCAGTTGCATGCTTTTGCTTACCAGCAGTTTTGCCTTCGGTCAGCAGCAACCATTGGTAGAAAAATATCTTCTCTCGGGAAATTTCTCTCAGGGCGAAAAAGACCTCAAAGCTCATCTTGAAAAATCACCAAATGACGATCAGGCCAGACTTGGACTTGGCACACTTCAATTCATGCAATCGTTAGATCATCTTTCCAAGAGCTGGTATCGATACGGAATCAACAGCAGTACGAGAAATGCAATTTTACCGTTCTTTCGATTGCCAGTTCCCAGCAACCCCAACCCCGAACAGATTGAATACGAGACGGTTCGGCAAGTTTTCAAGTCAATGATTAAACAACTGGAACAAGCTGATGAAACCTTGGCAAAAATAAAATCCAAAGAGGTCAAACTGCCGCTTCACTTGTTTGAAATTCATTTCGACATCAATGGAGACGGGAAAAAAAACAAAGAAGAGGATTTAAATGCCTTTTTAGATGAGCTGTTTGACCTAAAAAAAATTCCCCCGAGATGCCGACCTACCACGGTAATTGCCTTCGACTATGCCGACGTCATCTGGCTAAGAGGTTACACCCACGTTCTTCGAAGCATGCTTGAATTTGCTCTAGCCTACGATGCGGAAGCGCTTTGGGACGTAGCCGCCTATCGCTTATTTCCTAAGGTCAAATTCAAGCACGAATTTTTGAAAGAAGAGTTCGAAGCAGCAAAAGGCAAGAAAAATTATTCCATACTGGATCAAAACATATTGCTTGATATTGTAGCATCGTTTCACAACTCCAATTTCAAACTGCAAGAGCCAGAACGTGTAAAACGAATCCATAAACATCTGAAAAAAGCTGTGGAATTGAGTCGCGAAATGTGGATCGCTCTCGCTGAAGAAACTGATAATGACCGGGAATGGATCCCCAACTCCAGGCAAACGACTCTCGTCTCTCCATTCCGCCCCACCAATCAGACAATCACCGCCTGGCAGGACATTCTTGATGAATCTGAAGCAATTCTGGATGGCAAAAAACTGCTCCCGTTTTGGCGGGGAAAAGCCAATGACCGCGGCTTTAATGTAAAACGATTTCTGACCGAACCCAAAGACTTTGATTTAATTCTTTTCATTCACGGTACGGGCGCCCTGCCGCATGTCGAACGGGGCGATGTCACCAGCGTTGAAAAATGGGAGCAATTCCAACGGGTTTTTGGAGGGGATCTCTTTGGTTTTGCAATCTGGTTCAATTGAGAGTAATAACCCCCGGAACAACAGTTGCTTAATTAAACATTGATGGCAAAAAGCAGTTATGATCGTGATCTAATATTTAAGTGACCGATGCCTCAAACCCGATGCTCATGCAGATCAATCCAAAAACGCAGACTGTCAGCCTGAATATTCGTGACAAGGATTTTTATAACAATCCCTATCCTTATTACGCTCAACTCCAGCGGCAATGCCCAATGTTCTATTGGCAGGAACATGGACTTTGGACCTTTGTTAATCACCAAAGCGTCTCGTCGCTTTTGCGGGATCGGCGTTTTGGTCGACAAATCGAGCACCTAAAATCGCGTGAAGAATTGGGACTGCCCGCCATCCCTCCCAACCTTAAGCCTTTTTTCGATGTCGATCGCCATTCCATGCTAGGACTCGAACCGCCTTCCCACACCCGCTTGCGAGGTCTTGTCCAAAAAGGATTCATGGCGAGGGAAATCGAGCGATTACGAGGCCGAATCGAAGAACTATGCCATCAACTAATCGACAGAATCGAAGACAATGGTGGAACCAGCAATTTTGATTTCAAAGAAAGTTATGCAACCCCCATTCCTGTAATCGTCATCGCTGAAATGCTTGGCGTTCCCGACGCCATGGCTCCCGAGCTACTGCGCTGGTCCCATAACATGATCAAAATGTACGAGATGCAGCGAACGCCCGAAATGGAGGCAGCTGCTGTAGAATCTTCACGGGAATTCGTAAACTATCTCAGATCTCTGGTACAAGAGAGACGCAGACAACCGCAACCGGACTTGATTAGTAAATTAATTGAAGTCGAGTCAGCTGGCGATCGCTTGAGTGAAGATGAGCTGATTGCAAACTGCATTTTATTGCTCAATGCCGGACATGAGGCCACCGTCAATGTACTTGGAAATGGAATGGTTGCGCTCTTGCAACACCCTGAGCAATTAACGCTTTGGCGCAACCACGGACCAGGGGATACTTCGTTTAGCAAAGCTGCCGTTGAGGAGTTATTGAGATTCGACTCACCGCTTCACCAATTCAACCGCTGGGTACTCGAACCGCTTGAAATCGGTGGACAGCATTTTGAAACAGGACAAGAAATTGCTCTCCTTCTTGGAGCGGCCAATCGCGACCCGGCCGTCTTTAAAAATCCTGACATCCTCCAATTGGATCGAAACCCCAACCCTCATGTCAGCTTTGGTGGTGGTATCCACTATTGTCTGGGAGCTCCACTGGCGAGATTGGAAATTCAAATCTCCATTCCAATTTTCCTACAACGATTACCCCGAGTCCAACTCGAAACAACACCGACTTATTCCAACAACTATCATTTCCATGGGCTTGAGAGCATTACCATGGTAACCGGGAATACCAATTAATCTCTACGGTTAAAATCCCAAGACTCCCAGCCTTAATTCTCCTCAAACAAATCATTTTGGAATGAGCCTGCCATCGTTTAGGATGAATCGCCACGATCAGGGATCACCAAATGGTTACCGCCTATTCGTGACCAACTGAAAACATAGATTTTGGAAACTTCGCAACAGGATACTATCGATTATGGTCCGTTCGGCAATTACTTATTTGAGTCTACGAACTTTAATGTTTTGTGTGTTCATCGGTTTTGCGATTCCTATCACGGCGCTGGCAGAAAACGACCGCCCCAATGTCATTGTCATCATGAGCGACGATCAGGGTGTAGGCGACTACGGTTTCCAGGGAAATCCACTTATCGAAACTCCGTCGCTCGATACTATGTATAGCAACGGCGGATGCTTAACTAATTTTTATGTTAGTCCTGTTTGTGCTCCGACACGGGCAAGTCTGATGACAGGGCGATACAACTATCGAACGCGGTGCATCGACACTTACATCGGACGAGCCATGATGGACGCCGATGAAAAGACACTTGCAGAATACCTCCACGACGCAGGATATCGGACTGGGATCTATGGCAAATGGCATCTCGGTGACAACTATCCACTGCGAGCTAATGACCAAGGGTTTCAGGACAGCTTAATTCACCGCGGTGGGGGAATTGGCCAGCCTTCAGATCCAATTGGTGCCGAAGGAAAATACACCGACCCAACGCTGATCAAAAATGGGATTGAAACGCCGATGAAAGGATACTGCACCGACCTCTACTTCGATGCAGCTATGCAGTTCATTAATCAAAGCGTAACGGCAAAGAAAAATTTCTTTACCTACATTGCAACCAACGCCCCCCATGGGCCATTTCATGACGTTCCCAAAGCGCTTTATGAGAAATATCGCCAAGTTGATTTTTCACCAATTCTCATTCACAAGCTCAATGAAAATCGTCTAGAAAAAGAGAACGATAAATTGGCACGGATTGCGGCAATGATCACTAACATTGACTTCAATGTAGGTCGACTTTTTGAACATCTCGAATCTCTTGGGGTTCTTGAGAATACCATAGTCATTTACCTCAATGACAACGGCCCGAATTCGATGAGATTCGTTGGCAATATGCGTGGCATGAAAACCCATGTCGACGACGGCGGCATCCGGTCGCCATTACTCTTTCACTGGCCGGCCAAAGTCAAATCAGGAAATCGGTCGGACTTGATGTGTGCTCACATCGATGTGCTTCCAACGCTCCTGGACGCTTGCTCGATAAAGAGTGATCAAGCCCACCCCATTGACGGTCGCAGTTTCCTATCATTGCTTACCGAAGATCGCCCCGACTGGCCCAATCGATCGATTGTGTTTCAAACGCATCGTGGTGACAAACCGCAGCTTTACCATCATTTTGCGCTTCACAACGGCCCCTGGAAACTGGTCCACCCCAGTGGGTTTGGTAAAGAACAATATGACGGCGAAGTCAAACTGGAACTCTATAACCTCAAGCAGGATCCGCAACAGCGAAACAACATTGCGACGAGCAAACCAGAAGTCTTCGCGAGGTTAAAAGAGGATTATGAATCATGGTTCGAAGATGTCAGCTCTACCCGGCCGGACAATTATGCCCCTCCGCGAATTGTCATCGGGACAGATTATGAGCCGAGAACAGTACTCACCCGGCAAGACTGGCGTCACTCACAGGGTAAACCCTGGGCTCGTGATTCCAATGGCGCTTGGCTACTGGAAGCAAAAAACCCAAAGTCATACGAACTCGAAGTCATTTTTAATCATTTACCGACAGAGGGCACAGCTATGATCCAAATCGGAAACCTTTCGCGAACCATCGCAATCTCCGGCGGTAAAAAACGAGGCCATGTTCTCTCTGTCGACATCCCGAAAGGTAAAACCAGCTTGTCTGTTACCGCTGAATTCAATGGACAAAAACAAGGCCCCCATCAAGTTATTCTCACTCGTCGATAGGAGAAAGCTGCCGACTTTGCAGACCAAACTCATCTATCGATTGAACTCTTCCAGCATTCCGGTATGTACCTGCAATTAGCCGGTCACTCCTGTTTGCTGAAATGCTTTCCAACCCGCGAGGGAAAACTTCGGCATCCGTGAAATGTCAAATAACCCCATCGCCGTACCGATGACGGCGCCCACAAGATGAGCAAGCGGCACCGCAGTGAATCCATCGCTACTGACGAACAATGTTCCTCCCACAAAGTACTCGTACGCTATTTTGCCCATCATTCCGAAAAACAGAAAACCATACATTCCGACGCCCGGCCAGTTTTGCTCCTGAATCGCGCTGCGGACTAAATACAATACTGCCAACCCAAACAGAGCAGTGTCCAATCCACTCAATCCGCGATACGAACTCACCTCCAGCGAAAAACTGGAAACGAATAAAGGTATCGCGATGGCAGACAAAATTAATACGATGGCAAATTGAGTCGAATTTCTGCGTTCGCAAATAACCCCCATCGTGACAAACATCACCAAATCCCAAA
This sequence comes from Planctomycetota bacterium, assembly GCA_029979005.1. Lineage (GTDB taxonomy): Bacteria > Planctomycetota > Planctomycetia > Pirellulales > Pirellulaceae > Mariniblastus. The sequence goes on from JAPOIJ010000065.1 coordinate 8,721, forward strand.
GTAGATGGTCAAATGACCAATGGGCGGTGTGACAAGTAAAAATCTGAAGTAATTGATGTAGGGCCGGTGCATTCGTTTGATAATCGAGCACCCCCTCAAGACCGGGAATCAAAAATACCATTAACGTGGCGGTCGCGATCGTTAAGGTGATCGGTATTTCTTTTAACAGCTGGTACATAACCTTCTCGATTCTAACAGCGGAATCAGTCCATTAATCGCAAACTTGACAAGCCCAAGGCCCAGCCGCTCTCTCACCCGGAGGCGAAAGAGCGGCGACCTAGAATCCAACACTCAAAGCCTTCCCTTAAGAAACATCAGTCTCTTTTTTCAAGCCTCCCTTTCGTTTCCTTCGAGCCGCGGCGACTCCGGCCATACCGGCAGCGATTAGCCCTGTAATCGGATCAATCGCACCTCCTCCGCCACCTCCCCAACTGCTGCCGCTGCTGCTCCGGTTGCTGCTACTGCTGCGTTGGGCCGTTGAGCGCCAAGGTGAGTTATTTACTGGTGTTGCAGATTTCGAACTTGAAACTGGCTGAGTCCCAAAGTTCAAATCCTGCCCTCGCGGCGAAGGTTTATTGGCCACTCGCTTCGCAGGTGCGGACGGCTTCGAAACCTTCTTCGCGACCTCTTCAACTTTTGAATCGCTCTCAATCGGACCCAAATTAGCCATCGAATTCTCCCGCAACTCTTTCAGCGATTCATCTAGTTTCTTCCGAGCTGCTCGATCTCTCTGGATCCGAGTCGCATTGCGTCGGTCAATCTTCCATCGTTTGTACTCGTTGTCATTTTCCAAGACGATGAAGGAGGCATACTCGCTTACGATTGAATAGCCTTCACACAAATTGACAATATCATTTATGAGATTTGAAGAATCACCATTTTTTCGCATCTCGTCCATCAATCCCTGAACGCGATACCATGCCCACATTCGATCAATTTGCGGGTTGTCAGCATTGAGCCTGGGGAAGTCAAAACTCACACTTTGCTCAAACGGACGCCCCATCACAGTCCCTTTTAAGGTGACGTTGCCCTCACCAAAATCTTTATATCGCCCAATCATCCGAATGGGCTTTCCGTGGTACAGGTTAGGTAATGCTCCTGGCATCGTGTCATAAACCGGCACACCATCAATCGCCAAGACAAGATCTGTCGCCACAGGATGTACTAGCTTTCGTCGAAAAGCCTCTGCCTGCCGGATGAAATCATCCTCATGCGAAATGAAAGTCGCTAGACCACCGGCGTCCCGTGCTAACTGAGTCAGCAACGGCCGATTTACTTCGTTTCCAATTCCCACGCAAAAGACTTTGGAACTGGCGGGAGCATCGGAAATCAACTTAAGCAACTCTTTTTGTCCACCAGCTTCAGTCATTCCATCTGACAAAACCACCACATTTAATTCTCGATCCGGCTGCTTGTAGCGATAGGCTGCGTTCATCGCCGGGCGAAGAGCCGTCCCACCTTTTGCATACTGCTCGCCGAGAAACTTGGTCAACTTTTCTTTTGCCTCAGCATTCACATCTTCCAGTTTGCTAAACAACATCTTGGGAGCATTATTGAAAACCATGACGTCAAATCTGTCTTCTTCACCAAGCGAATTAACAAATGCCTCTACCGCTCCTTGAGAGAGCATTAGCTTTCCATCATTTCTCATGCTGCCGGAGATATCGACCACAAAGACATAATCCATTCCACCCGCTGTATTTTCTAATTCTTCCCCGGCTGTGAGAGACATCAAAAAGTAGCCGTCTTCTCCTTCGTGCTTTGAGGTAATCAGATCGATTCCAGTCTTGGCCCGCTTGGACTGAAACGCGATCACAATATCCCGACTTAAATCACCTTCGTTTACCTCCATGCTGGCTTGTGCGTAATCACTTGAATGATTTACAACCACGAACTCATTTGGATGTGAATGACTGGTAATTTTTTTCACCGGAATTTCACTCTTGATATCAAGCGTTAATGCAAACTTTCCAGTTGTTTTTTCGTTTTCAGCTTTCGTCGACGTAGCTAATGGAAAGACATACGTTGACCAATCATGATCAACATCCAACGGTTGGTAATAAACCACTTTGATGTGCTGCTCGGCGTGCGGTTGAATTGGAAATACTCTCATCTCAAATGTTTTGTAGTCGACCTGCTCCAACAGTCCCGGATCTTTTTTTGTCCTCTTATAGCTCTGGTAAATCTGTCGCGCTCGCTTTTTCTCAACAACCTCACCGATCATCTCTTTACCATTAATGATCATGCTGAAGTTACTCACACTTGCATTGACGGGAACAGGAAAGGTGTAAAGCGCTTCAACAATTCGACTTTCCGTATTGAGGAACACTTGATTCACCTCGGTAACGGCAATTCCATTATTAATGGTGACGTTGACAACCTGCTCCTTGATTAGCAGTCGCCCGCCAAAACCACCTTTCGCCACTAACAACCCTGAAGCACTAGCCGACCCCACAGGCATTACCCCGAGCGCGAACGCTACCAGCATGGCGGGCAACCAGAAACTCCCAAGACGGCTTCGATTGCGATGCCCTTCCCCGTTTTTAAACCACCGTTCTTTTAAAACTTCCATTGGACTCTCCAGTAATTGGGACGCTCGAAATGAGCATTGATTATCTGAGTACATCAAATGCAATAAGCATGCCAACGAATGTCGAAAACCCTAAACCACTCAAATCAATACACTTACGAATCGCTGGGGAAGCAAAACAAGAAAACCAAAAAGCATAACGTACAATTAACGAACATTGAGATGTACACAAAATGACCGGCAGGAGCCCCGGATGCTTTTTACTGATACCGAGCGAACACTCGCCGAGACGATTTCCAATATCTCTTTCGCCAATCCATTTCTGCCCAAACGAGTGGAACTGGAACGCCAAGCCTTGGGAGACCAGTTTGATCCAAACACTCGACCTTTTTGGTCATGGTCACTAAACGATGAATTGGATCGACCTAATATCGTCAAACTCACCCAGAAGGTGCTCTCACTGACTGAAGAAAGCAGGTCAAAGTTACTTTCAGGCGAGGAAGCATCTGGCAAAGAATTACTTCTCTATTCTGATTTGGTTTGGTACGTCCTCTACTACGAGCATTTCGCGAAACGCATCAACCAACCTCACAGCCCGAAAGACGAGTCGGCTGCCTGGCAAAGGTTTTTAGAATCGGTTGACTACTGGATGAAATTCAGCAACCACAAAATTCCAACTTACAATCAACCGGAACATATTTATGCCTGTCTTTATCAAGTCAAACGCGCATTTTTAAATATTTTTCACTGCGTCATCGGACGGTCGTGGCCAATTTGCAAGTTGCGTGCAAACATCTGGGAATCCATTTTTACTCACGACATGCGCCGCAGCCGACAATCTCTCTACAGCTCCATGAATGAGGTTACCACGTTGGTAGTTGGCAATACCGGCACGGGTAAAGAATTAGTCGCCCGCGCGGTTGGTCTCTCACAATATGTCCCCTTCGATAAAAATAAAAAACAGTTCACGGATGCTGAATCGGGACGTTTTTTTCCACTCAATCTTTCTGCATTTTCACCCACCCTCATCGAGTCTGAATTGTTTGGGCATGAGAAGGGCTCTTTCACCGGCGCGATTGCAAACCGGACGGGCTGGTTGGAATCGGCCGGGAGATATGGAACCGTATTTTTAGATGAAATTGGTGAACTCGACGTAAGCATTCAAGTAAAGCTTCTACGAGTTCTTCAACAACGTCAATTTCAAAAAATAGGTGACAACAAAACCCTTGAGTTTAAAGGCAAGTTTATCGGGGCGACCAATCGGGACCTCGCCCGGGAAATAGAGAAAGGCAGTTTCCGGGAGGACTTTTACTATCGACTTTGCTCAGATGTCATTTCTACTCCCACACTGGTCGAGCAACTTGAAGACCGCCCTTCGGAATTCGGATTTTTAGTCGATTTCATCTGTCGGCGGATTGCTCCCAGCGACCACGAGGAAATTCGAGACTCTGTTATCGAATGGTTTGAATCTTCTAAACTCAAAAACTACCAGTGGCCGGGGAATATGCGCGAACTTGAGCAATGCGTTCGTAACATAATCATCCACAACCACTACTCCCCTCCTTCAACGGGCATAACGAGTAATTTTTCGAAAGCCTTCGAAGAGGTGACCTTGACGTCGGATGAATTGCTGTCCGAATATTGCGCGAAGGCCTACCGCAAATATGGCAGTTATGAAAAAGCCGCCGAAGTGCTGGGGCTGGATCGTCGAACTGTACGCGCGAAAGCCAGTAAGATAAAAACAGATTAAATTGACTCCTCGCATTTTCTGTTTCAAATTGGACATAACCCGGGTGAAGTGGGTTATCTTCTTTGTATTTTTTTTAAAATTTAATTCACGGATTGTTCCCACTGAGTTCCACGCCTCGTTAGACTGACGTTTTAAATTTTCCAGGCATACAATTTTTTTCGATTGATGATCTCCCTAAGTCGGTTCGGAACTGACGCATCCTACCTTGGTGACTTCCAGCACTTTCATCGTTTAGTACCCAAATGGCTAAGTCATATTACGAGATACTGGAGATCAACGCTGATGCGAAAGAACCGGAAATTAGGCGGGCGTACCGGAATGTATTGCGGAAATATCACCCGGATCTCCATCCCAACCAGCGCAAAGCCGCAAAAAGATCTCGGCAGCTAAATGCAGCGCTAGGGGTTTTAACAAACCCTGCCGAACGTGCTCGATACGATGCGAAGCTAAAGAGAATCGAACGACGAAAAAAACGAGCAGAAGAGAAAGCCAAGCGAAAAAACTCTAGTCAAAACTCCCAAACGACTTATCGCAAGACTTACTCTCACCCCAATCGCCAAACAAGTTCTAGTAATCGAGCCAATCGGCAACCGGGACCCCGACCCGGTTTTAAACAGCGCAGTGCGAATGGATCTACAAAAAACACAACGGGCAAAAAACAACAACGGCCTAAATCTCCCAAATGGGAAAAGAAACCGGAACGGAAACGCTCTCGCAAAAAAACGAACGCTCCCCGTTGGAATCGCCCAGCCCAGCCATTCAAACACACTCCCAAGCCAGAGCTTGACTATCAACACGGACTTGCAATCGGCATTTTTGTTGGGGCAGTCCTGATTATACTTTTGCTGGCGCTGCTAGTCTTACTAGGCTTAGTCGAGCTTAAAATGCTAGATCGGTCATTGATCGAATTCTTCGCTTAAATCACAACAAAATCGGCGAATCCACCAAGTCACGACTCAATCTATTCCGGCGGACGATTCCAATAAACGACTAGATTATGGGTCGAGCGCCCTGAGGCAACGATATCTAATCGCCCGTCTCCGTTTAAATCCGCAACCCGTAAATCTTCACATGCCATCTTGTTTTCATCTACAAAAAACGACTTCCACTCTCGCTCCGCACCGTCAGTCGACTCAGGAAAATACAACTTGACTCCAAATTTTCCGTCTTCATTAGGGGCCCTCCAACCGGCAACAATTTGCTGTCCGCCATCACCAAAAAAGTCACCTACCGCAACGGCGTGCCCTTGGTTGAATTTTGAATCCAATACCGTCCGCTGAGCATACGGAAGCTGCTTGCCTTGCGTTAACTTTTTTGGCTCATAGAGAACCAGGTCTGTTCCGTGAAACGGTTCGATCGTCGCGAGATACGCGCTTCCTGAATTGCCTTTACCATAACGAATCTCCCCACCTCCCTGAACACCAGATAATTCCTTCCGTTGCCACTGGCCATCACGATAACTGATTTGCTTTGCCCCCTCTTTCCCGAGATAGAAGATATCTTCCGTATCAGTCTCATTAAGCGTCTTCGCAACGTCAAAATTATGAGTCACATGGTATTCAGAGTCGATCTCCGTCATTTTCCACGGATCCTCTGGCCCACTCACCATTTGATAAACCAACAGCCGCACACCGGCACCCTGCCCCTTTTTGTTCCCCCGCCCATGCAATGGAGCAACGACCAACCCAAATTCGTTACTGGATAATTTCAACCACCGCATTCGATGAACAACTGGTTCGTGATGTAGGCGTATTGGCGTCCAGCGTTCATTTCGATTCGGCCCTGGCATAAGATAAAAAACGGCACCCGAATTTTCGGTATCTCCCGGGTTCCACTGACCGCCAACAGCTATCTCCACTTTCCCGTCACCATTAATATCTCTAGCAGCAATGCAGACATTGTCTCTTTCCGTAAGATTTTCTGCGATTACAAATCGCTTCCAGTCCGGATTGCGATACCACACAAACTGCTTTTTATCGGCCAGTAAAATATCTTGCCGACCGTCTCCATCAACGTCACCAATTGCAGTTCCGTAGCCAATAATGACCTGCGAGTCGATAGTCTCTGGTTGAAAATTAATTGGCGGCTTTTCTTGAGCGATGGCCAGTACCTCAAACGACGCGAGACCAACGAGCAAACTGAAGAACAATGTTTTGGCTGCAAGCATTACTTAATCCAAATTATTTCTGTCTTACAAATTGAAAGATAAACAATCCTAATTTGGGGCCAACCCAACAAGAGTGCCTATGTGTTTAGTTTAACGCCACCTACGCCCAGAGCGAATTCATTCCCTCTCGATTGCTTCGCTCTGCCTCGGGCAGCTTGACCACCAGCTCAATCATTAAGTGGATGCTCGGATTCTCCCTGAATCAATATTTGTTTTAATTCTCTCTTCGAGCAGCGAAGTCGCCCCAATCGGCTGCAAAACCTAAGGATATATCGGCTAAAAACCGAGTTTACGAACGAAATGAAATTCTCTAATATTCCGACCCCCACTTAGGTTTACGTTTAACTACGCGATCCCTCCTAACTAAGTCATCAAGAAATTAAGGCTGATTCGATGGCAACTCAAATCTCTCCGACAAGCACGCCCCGGGATTGGTCTTCCCTAATTGGCCGTTGCTACATGAACCCCGTTTTGGATTACTCACTGATCGGTGCAGCGATCAGTATTCCATTTGTGATTTGGGTACTTATTCAACCGTCCATTACTCCTCAAGATTTTAAGACAAAGGTCATTGTCTTTCTGTTCTTTAATTACGCTCATTTTGCTGCATCAACAGTCCGCCTCTATACCAAGCCTGGAGAAATTCCGTCACGCACATGGGCGACCCTCTGGCTCCCGTTAGTCGCCATCATCATTACCACGCTTTGCGTGGCATACCCAAAAATCCTTGGCGAACAACTTTGGGCGTTATACATTACCTGGTCACCCTACCACTACGCAGCTCAAGCCTACGGTTTGGCTCTGATGTACTGCTATCGCACAGGAGTATTTCTAGACGCATCAGAAAAACGAATGTTTTGGATGATCTGTATGCTCCCGTTTATTCGAGCGATCCTACAGGCGAAAGAAGGGGGCATCAATTGGTTTATCGACCTCTCTCAATATCCCGTCTTCAATGACTACATTGAAATTGCCGGCATTGTTTTAGCCGTTTTAATTTTCACACTTCCCATCATTTGTTTTTTTCGATTTCAAGACAAAGGAAAAACGCTCCCCTTGATTTGCTGGCTCCTCTTGGCGATGAACGGCCTTTGGTGGGTCACGCTTTCCTACGAAGACGCATGGTTTTGGGCCTCGATTTTCCATTCCCTTCAATACATTGTGATCGTTGTGATCGTCCACACCAACGACATGATGAAACGCCCTCAAAACGACAAGAGTAAATTATTTCATGTAATGTCGTTCTATGCGATGAGCATGCTTCTTGGCATGTTCCTCTTTATTGGCTGGCCGTGGATTTATTACGCATTTGGGTTTAGCTTAGAATCCGCCATTCTCATGACAGCGGCAACCATTAACATTCACCACTTCATGGTCGATGGCTACATTTGGCGGTCGAAGAAAAAGAAAAAACCGGTTACAGCAACAACTTGATTCAGTCTTGGTGTTACTGAATCTTGAGTGAAAAAAGATTCGCGTCTTTCATCACAAACCGAAATCGAAAAGGCTGCCCAGCCAACGGACTTAAGTCCGTTTTTCCCTGCCAAGACGCGACCATGTCGAGACTATCGCCAATCAAAACATCAGACTCAGCCAAGGTAAAGCCAGGAACCGGATTACCCCTTTGATCCTGAATTTCTACTTGCACTGACCCGGCAGCACTGGTCGACATATTCAACGTCAACTCACGCTTCGCTTCGAGCTTAATAACAGGTAAAACCAAGGAAGAACCATTGGCTTTATTCACTAACCGATTTTCAAGATTCGATTCCATCGTCAGCAGTAAATCATCTGAATGCAGGCCATCGCAAATTAGAGTCGCGGCTCCGCAGTTGGCAAGCCGAGCAATTTCCTGCGGGGAGAGCGCCCGCTTAGCTACAAAAATATCATCCGCAAGACCCAAAAACGGCTCATTCTCACGACTCGTTGGCGGGTAGTCTTCACCGAACAACAAATCTCCAAGTGCGAGCTCAAGGCTACCCCGACCTGCTTCCCCGCCCTGCCCTACTAACTTTCCGTCAAAGTAAATTTTCACCAGCCCGTCGAGCCACGTTACCGCGACGTGATGCCTTTCACGATCTCCCGACTCCAAACTCCAAACGCCGGTCTCTGCAATAGAAGCTCCGCAACTCACACCACCACCAAAAAAACGAACGGAACCCTGTTCATCCGAATCTCCCCCGGAGTTAATATCAAAAATCAATTCATCCTTTTGAGGTGGTCCGCCATTATAGGACGAAAACAAACGTCGATGCCCCGCTGGAACATTTCGAAGATGAGCTGCAAGGGTCACCGCATTCCCCAGCGATTTTGTATCCGGCAAACTAACTGATGTTGGCATGCGAAATTGGATTGCCTGCTTGCCAAACATCAGTTTGTCACTGGCTACCTTGATGACAGGTCGTGACGAATCTGCAAATTTCATTCGATACGCTTGAATCTCTTGTTCCGTCAATTTTGGAAACGTCAGTGGACGTGTTGTAAATTCTCCACCGCCATATTCTGAGGCTAACGAAGCAAACCCATCCGTCCTTAATTTGTATCGCTGAAGATGTGCGGTTGGTTGCCCATAGTTCTTTTGAATATAAATCGACATCTCACTTTCACCCGTCGGTACCACACCGAGCGCTGAATAATTCGTTCGCGACACCCAGTTTTCCAGACCAATTCCCGGCCTTACCAGTGATTCCAAAAAAGTACGCTGATATTGATTGCCACCGCGCGAGGTCAACAACACTGCATCTGAAACGTCACCAAAATACCCTGCATCCACACCTACTCGCCTTGCCTCCGCCGGACTAAGAACCTGCCGCCCCGGCATGAATCTCGCGGCAATCCCGATGTATTGATGTGGCGCGCGGAAATAGGGGTGCGTCTGATTGGTGTAAAGATGTTCTATCGGAGCTTCACCAAATTCCATCTCTTTTGGAGCTGACCAATTGATGAAATCATCCGAAGTGGTTCGACTAATCGTACGGAAACCACCATAATTCGTCTCCGTCCACGTGCGAAAATAACAAACGTATTGGTTTTCAGCTGCTGACCAAAATGGAACATTTTGAGAATCAAATATTCCTTCAGTAAAAACCGGTTCCTCTCTTAACCGACTCCAGTGAATTCCATCGGGCGATACAAAAGCAATTAAGCCATCTGCACTTCCGCCGAGTGCCTTATAACGATGCTTGGAATCAACGGCCGGATTTTGGTCAAAAAACGGACTGAAATTATGAGACGCTGGCGTCTCTCCCTGAAGCACGATATTGTTTGCCATACTTCCGGAATGCTCAAACAGACCGAGTGCAGGTTTAACCCAGTCAATCCCGTTTTCACTTTCGGCATAACAGGTCACTTCTTGATCGCTGCAATCGCCACCTGCATTGGGTAGCCCCCGATAATACATTCGATACTTTTGATCGTCTTTGAATACTGTCACGTATCCACAAAACGGCCCCTCCCACGGTTGGTCAAAGGTCAATACCGACTCAGTCGACTGCGGATGGTGTAATTCAAAACGAACATCACGTTTATTTTCAATCAGATAATCATCGACAAACAATTCTCGGCGAGTGCCAATAGAGACAGGCATTCTCTTTTCCAAATTCGTTTCCGAAATACCATCCGAAACTTTTACTTTTGCCAGATAAATGCTCGCCTTGCCTTCGTGCGACGAGTAATAACTAATCCATAGAAAATCATCGTGCCAGACCATTCCCGGATAACTCGTATCTCCACCCGAAGGAAGCTTGAGGATCGAACGCATCGATCCCTGCTCGATATCTAATTGCAGCAGTTCGGTTCGGACCGGGGCATCGTAGAGTCGCCCAACAGCAAGCCACTGGCCGTTGGGGGTCGCGATAAAATTTGGCCCACCAAGACGCTGCCCAAGATCCTTCCATTGCCATTCCTGATAAGGTGCTTTCGAAACTCCCAGCATTGCCGTGTTTTTTGTTTTTCCATCACGACGGTGAAGACAATAGGCTGTCGCGTCAACGCCAAAGCGAATTCGTGCCTCCGTTGGCCATTCTCCATCATTTAATAAATCGGGAACGACCGTCTCATAGATTCTTCCATCTCGAGTCTTCAACAACGAACTTGCATTTGCGCGGTCAGGTGCACCATAGGCGACCCCGAATGAATCGTCGCCTTGACGCGTGGTTCGCCACAGCCAGCGCCCCGGAGAAATCACGATCTCGGGGTCCGAAAACTGAACCCCGTCGTCGCTGAAACAAACGAACGTCCCCGTACTTTTGCCCGGGATTTGAGCCCCGCCCAAAACCATCAATTTTCCGTCAGGCATTTCCGTTAATGCAGCATCGCGAAGATCGAAATTCGCATCCTCGATCAAACTGGCCGAGTCCCATTTTTCTCCGTCAACCGAGACGAGCACGCGCAATTTTCCCAAATCACCAGCGTGTCCCTTTCCCTCCCGAAATGCACAATAGAATTTGCCTTTCCAGTGAATGAGATCCGTAAATGCATTGTGAGGAGCTTGATCCCAAATTTTGACCACCGAAATTAAATCCGCGCTCAACCGAGTTTCAGTTTCGGTCGTTTGTGCGAACCCAGTCGTCATCAAACCTTGTAGCACAACAACAATCGCCGCAACGCGATAAAAAAACTCTGCTCCGAACATTCTGTTCACCCATGCCGTGAATATCCAATTAAAGTAAGAACCGCGAATTCGTGCGATGACTAATCCCCGATTTATTGGTGCTATTCTAAAGTAACAAAAACGACATTACGAACTTAAAAAAACAACCTACTCCTTCGCAGCTTCAGAACGAGATGCTTGCTCTACCTCAGATCCAATCAAAGCAATTTTGGCCGAAGCAGCCGAATTCGCTTTGGTTTGCGATAACTGATCAATACTGAGCTCAGCGTATTCGATTCTCCATAATTTTGCGGCAAAGTCTTCGCCGTCCACTCACCCGCCTTTCTTCGATAAATTCAATGAAATGCAGCTTCTCCAGCAAATGGGAAATTCGATTTGTCAATTCGTAACCGCCTCGTAGAATATATGCTCGGTAGTTGAGGTGACAGGATAACTCCCATTCAATTACCTCGTTTAAAATTCGAGGCTAGACTCTTAGCACACTCTTATTGAGCTTTCGTGATTAGGGGCTAGTTTACAAATTAGGTATTTCATGTTCAGCGGTAATGCAAACTTAAAGAGCCTCTTCGCTCATTGGTTCATTCGATCAAACGATACGGTCGACACGGATCCCTGCACAGCAAACAGAGGTTGGGCTTTATCGATTGCCTCGGCACTTACGCTACTACTCGTTCTTTTTCTTACCAGTCCGACCCTCGGACAATCAGCAACCGAATCACTACCGGATAACGCTCAACTTCCGGATGACGCGATCTGGCAGTTTGGTGAGAACGAGTCGCCATACAATGGGATTTACAAACTGGCCTATTCCACCGACGGAAAATATCTAGCAGCTCGAAGTAGCGACAATATTGTCACGGTCTATGACACGAAAACCCATCAACCGCTTCAGACGTTCGCGGGGCACGACCAACCAATTCAATGCGTTGATTTTTCCAAGGACGGGAAATATGTTCTCACCGGCGCTAATGGACAACGTGACGATCGAAAGACTGAACACACTAAAATCTGGGACATTCAAACCGGCAAACTAAAACTCGATCTCGATATCCAGGCGTATGCTGCGTTCTTTTCTCCGAATGGAGAGAACATCCTGATTATGGATGAAAAAGCGGTAAACACAATTCGGATCGCAGACGGGAAGCTCTTGGTGAAAAAGACCTGGAAACAATCAAACGAGCGCCCTCTAACCATGTCACGGAATGGAAATCGTGTTGCGTTCTACCGCAGTCCCATTGCGGGCAGAGTCTACAATCTCTCGATTTATGATCTTACCTCTAAATCTACCACCGTCTTGCAAGGCAACCTGAATCAACCCAAATATGCCACTTTCTCTAACGACAACCTACATCTGGCAGCAATTTTCAATCGAGACGAAAATGCGTATCTCTGGGATCTGAGAACAAGAACCCAATTTGTTTTGTCTGGACACTCGGAGAGAACCGCCGCCATTGCCTTCTCCAGCGACAGTCGGTTTCTCGCCTCGACTGGTCTGGATGATACAGCGATCATTTGGGATCTACTTACTCGCCAAAAGGTTACGGCGCTACACGCCCACGAGGACAACGTCAATTCGGTAGCGTTTGCACCACTCGATGCAAAACTTGTCACCGGCTCTTCTGGTCAAAAAGACAATCGCGGAATTATCTGGAACCTTAATTCACTTCTGTTTTCGGCAAAAGAGATTGAGCCCCCTAAACCGGCTGATGCAAACGCATTTAAGCACCTTTGGATCCGCATGAGTGCCCGACCGCCACAACATGCGCTAGTCACGACTCGAAAACTCGCTCTGGGAGGTGTACAGCTAATTGGTTTTCTCGAAGAAAAAATTGGTGTTTCTACCGCAGGTGTTGATGAAGATGAAATCATCAAGTTAATTGACATGCTTAATAGCGAACTGTACTCGGAACGAGAAAGCGCTAGTATCGCCCTTAAAGAACATGGGCCACACGCCATTTCATTAGCTAATCAAGCGCTAGAAAAAGCGACCACCGCCGAAACTCGCTACCGAATAACCAGACTGTTGCGACAGCCAGTCGTCCGGCCGCCAATCGACCCACAAGAACTATGCCGACTTCACCGGAGTATCATGGCGCTCGAGATGATGGCTAATGGAGATGCCGTGGCTAAGTCAGCGGAAGCGGCACGTGACGTTGAAAAACGTGCAATTTTTGCGCTCCAAACACTTGCGCTGGGTCATGAAAATATCGATGTCGCCAATGACGCTCAAGCGGCTCTTGATCGCATCGCAGCAAAAAAACAGCGGTCTCTCTAGACGTCTGCGCTATTTAAAACAGCACACGCCAGACGAATCTGCCAGCTCAATCAAATCTTCAAAAAGATTTTCTTTTTGTACATTAGATACAACAAAGACCATTTCAGTGCGAAAACGCCTAGGACAAGAATCAATTCACTAAACCGCGGAACGAGCGACGATGGCCCGGCTAAGATTTGATTCGCCGTATAATAAAAATCAATGAACTGCGGTGCCATATAAATAAAAATTGAATTGGCACCAATGACGATGAAAAACGTTGAACCCCATCGCCATTTCCAAACATCAATCACCAAGTAGAACACCGCTAACAGCACCAAACTCCAACCTGCACAGTAAAGTACAAAAGAGCTGGACCAAAGGTTTTTATTAATGGGGAACTGGAATACTGATTCCTGATCCCACGCCCAGCCCAGCCCCAAACAAATCAACCCGCCTAGCAACATGCGGAGGGTTTTTTCTATCCCGCTTCGATCCGACCGCATCAGCATCTGTCCAGTAATTCCGCCCAACAATGCAGTAGCGATTGCTGGAATCGTACCTCCCAGTCCCTCTGGGTCTCGATTGCCCTGGTACAGCGAACCAGGAACAAATAGGCGGTCGAGATAGTCGGTCAAAGTATGCCCCGCCGTAAAATCACCAGCGCCAAATTCCGGCACGGGAATAAAGCGTAATGCAGCCCAATAGCCAACCAGCAATCCGACAATCCATAACAATCGCCCGCGAAGATCTGTGTGCATTACGATCAGCGCCGCGAACATATAGGCCAATCCAATTCGCCCAAGTACGCTTGGGTAGCGATGGTTTTGCCAACCCGCTGCGGTCGTCCAATCGTTAGGCAGGCCATTGTGAACAACTCCCAAAGCAACCAATAGTACGCCCCGAAAAAGGATGTGGCCATAAATCTTACGGTCACTGTCACCACGACTCCGGCGGCGATGTATCGATAGCGGAGTAGCAACTCCGGCGATAAACAAAAACAATGGGAAAATTAAATCCCAAGGCTCAAACCCGTGCCACTCGGGATGCTTCATTCTGTCTAGCGTCCAGTCAATCCACTGCGCGGATGTTAGCACCGAGATTGCAACTAGGATCTGTTTCCCGCCAATAATCCAAAACATATCGAAACCACGAAGCACGTCGAGGCTCACCAGGCGTTCAGGACGGCTTGCGAGGAGTGGATTTGCAGGTTCGGTCGGCATCACTTCCTCTTTGACTAAATTCCAAACGACTGAATAGGGAGTTAGGATATCAATTGACCAATGGTGCCACTGCTGTCCGCAAAGCTTTTCAAGCCGACCCCTAATAAGTTTGCTTGCGTGAGCCAGAGATTAGCCAAAGGCGTTCCTTCCGGCATATTGATGTGCAGACCTGTTTTCGTGTGTTTACCACCACCCGCCATAATAATTGGCAAGTCATTGTATTGATGCGTCGACCCATCTCCCAGTCCGGAACCATACGTAAAGATCGTATTATCTAAAAGAGTCGTGCCGTTCGCTTCCTCGATTTGATCCATCTTATGAAGCAGATAGGCGTATTGTTCCATATGAAAACGATCCACTTTCAAAAGGTCATCGATCATTTTAGTTTGATTATGGGACATCTGATGATGACTGCGAGGTTTATCAAACAGACCATCGAATTGATAAGGGGTATCCCACCGTTCGGGACCGACCATAAACGTTGCGACATTTGTTAATCCGGATTGCAAGGCTACGACCATCAAATCCCCCATCAACCGAATGTAATCTCCGCGGGGCAGATAAGCTTCCGTAGGCTCCTCAAACTTTACTTTTGACAGCTCAATCTTCATTGCCTCAAGCCGGTTCATCTGCTTTTC
>JAPOIJ010000030.1 GCA_029979005.1 Planctomycetota bacterium
CGGCAGCGCAATAACCAAAATAAGGAGCGCTCCGGTGATCGGCCGCATCGCCCACAAAGTTCTCAAAAAATGGGACGGATGAAACGTTCTAAAGCAGCTGACGAAGAATTTCAACATGGGCCCTCGGCGACCTGTGGAGGCATTACCTTCTAGACAAGGCAAAGTCTGTATTAGCATGAATAAGCCAATCATGGCCATGGGCAATAAAAACCCCACGGGCCCCTTTGCCAATACTCCCAGCCCGAGCATCAAATACATTCCGACAACATAACCCGGATTACTCGGGAACCAGCCACCCTCTTGAACCAACCGAAGCTCCCCGTCCTTTCTCGCGAAAGTTCCAATGACGTAAATCATTAACGCCGTTGTGCCGCAAAAAATCAAAACTGAATCGGGAGTTGCGGCGCGGGCGGCGACATCAAACATAAGACTGGTCGACAATGCGATCGCCGCGTATAACGCAATTTTGGATCCCAGTAATCTTCGCGCGAGTGTATATGTAGCAAGCGTGGTTCCGGTCGCCAAAGCGGCAGACCAAAATCTCGCCGAAAATTCGTTTACCCCAAAAACGGAATAGGCCGACATAATCAACCAATACAACAAGACTGGCTTTTGATGCCGAAGCTCATCGTTAAATATCGGCACTACCCACTGCCCTTGAGCCAACATCTCCGCGGCGCATCCTGCATTCCTAGGTTCATCCCGATCCCATAATTGCGTCTCACCAAGGTTGAAAAAAAAGACAACCGTAGAAACACTCAGCAAAATGATGACGTGCCAAAAAGTTTCACGCATGGATGAAAACCTGGGTAACCGAAATAGACCACTTAGTAACCTAGGCAGTTTAAATTGAAGACAAAAACCCGACAACGGCAAGTTAAGTGCTATCGGTTTATAGAATCGACAATGGGAAGCGAGGTTAACACTGCCCAGCACAGCTCCGATGCTCCCAGCAATCTAGCGTTGCAAAAACACCTCTAAGTCATAAAAGAAATTGGGGTAGGTTTTTGAAACACAATCATGATCCAAAATCTTAACCCCCGACTGCTTCAACCCGACCAACGCTAAACTCATCGCCATGCGATGGTCATCGTAAGTTTCAATATCCGCAGGCCGTGTTACCCCCGGATGAATTGCTAGACCATCCTCGCGTTCGTCGACCGTTGCCCCAAGCTTCCGCAACTCAATCGCTAAATTTCCTATTCGATCTGTCTCCTTCACTCGATTGTGGGCGATATTTCTGACGTTTGTCGTTCCCTCAACAAACAAGGCGACCGCTGCCAGAGTCTGCACCGTGTCACTTACATTCGACATATCAATGTCAATTCCATGTTTCGCGGGGCCGCAAACAGTTACCTGCCCCTGGCCCCACTCTACTTCGCACCCCATTTGTTCAAGACAGTTTACAAAACCGACATCCCCCTGAAGTGATCCCTTATCCAGGCCAAGAACTGTAGCCGAACCTCCGCAAATTGCAGCAACCGCCCAAAAATAACTGGCAGACGAAGCATCAGGCTCGATTATATAGTCAGTCGCTTGATACGTTTGCCCACCTCCAATTTCAAACCGTCTAAATTGCGGGTCAACTTCAACCACAACTCCGAAAGACTCCATGACTCGCTTGGTCATTTCGACATAGGGCCGAGAAATCAGCGTTCCTTCGATCTCGATAACCGTATCCTGAGCAGCCAATGGAGCAGCCATCATCAGCCCGCTCAAATACTGACTCGATAAATCCCCCTTGATTTTAACCGTCCCCCCCCGAGAACGTTGAGTTGAAATCCGAACCGGCGGACACCCACCCGGTGATCCAGCCTCAACATTCAGGTGGAGCATCTGAAGTGCGTCCACCAATGGCCCGATCGGCCGCTCGCGCATTCGCGGAATCCCGTCAAGAACATAATCGCCACCGGCAACAGCCAACAAAGCCGTTAAGAATCGAATGGTAGTACCACTATTCCCAATAAATAAATCTGCTTCCTGAGTCGGCACCACGCCTCCCGCTCCCTCAATGACCGCGCACGACGACGAAACATCGTGAGAGACCAAAACTCCGACGCGATTGAGCGACTCAATCATGACCCGAGTATCATCACTATCGAGAACTCCACTGAGAACTGATCGCCCCGACGCCATAGCCGCAATCGGAAGCGCGCGATTAGTGAGACTCTTTGAACCGGGAGGCCGAATGGACGACACAACGGGGCCTGAAACTGGCTTGATTTCTTTATAGCTATTCATAAACCCCAGTTTATTGTCTTTCCAATAAATCCATTACCCCAACTGACACAAAACCCGCATCCGACAAATACTTCTGTGGAAATGAAAAAACACTCCCCGCCAAAGGCAACACCAAGCCGGCAAGACAATTAGCCAGACATTCCAGACATCGCCCCACTTCGCCAGCGCCATTGGCAGCGGCAGCGTGCAATCCTATACCAAAACTAACCGGCCGTAATAAGAAATTGGCCTACACGTCCGAATTGAAGGCGGCTTTTCACAATCCTGGGTGAAAACGAGCATTTGGTTTGCCACCTAGGATGCCGAAAACTATACTTCGTGCTAAACAATCTCGGAAACCAAACGAGATATTCATTGATACCGCGATACAAAACATGGAGCCCACGATGAACACTGGATTTAATCGTCGCCAATTTCTGGCAGCCACTGGAACTGCCGCCGCAATTGGAGCCACAGGAAATCTAGCCCAGGCCAACTCAATTAACAGCACTCCCACCAAAAACACTCCCGCCAAAGACGAATTATTCGAAATTTCACTGGCCCAATGGTCACTCCACCGAACACTTCGAAGTGGTAAACTGGATAACCTTGATTTTGCGAAAACCGCCAAAGAAGAATTTGGAATTTCAGGAATCGAATATGTCAACCAGTTCTTTAAAGACAAAGCTGGAAACGAAAAATATCTAGGCCAGATGAAGAAACGCGCCTCAGATCACGGGGTCGAATCAGTTCTCATCATGATTGATGGGGAAGGAGCGCTCGGTGACGCCAACGAAGCCGGTCGAACGAAAGCGATCGAAAATCACCACAAATGGGTCTCCGCTGCAAAATTCCTCGGCTGCCACTCGATTCGCGTCAACGCACAATCCCGAGGCTCTTACCAAGAGCAGGTCTCACTCGCTGCCGACGGACTCGCAAGACTATCCGAGTACGCCGCAAAAATGGGAATCAACGTTATTGTTGAAAACCACGGGGGACTCTCCTCCAACGGCCAATGGCTTGCCCAAGTTATCAGGAAGGTCAATATGGACAACTGCGGAACCCTCCCCGATTTCGGCAACTTCCGCATTGGCAAAAACAAGAAAACAGGTAAGCAAAACTGGTATGACCGCTATATGGGAATGGCTGCTTTACTGCCCTTCGCAAAAGCAGTCAGCGCCAAGAGCCATGACTTTGACGAGCAAGGAAATGAAACCTCCACGGACTACCTAAAAGTGATGCAGATGGTCATGGATGCAGGCTACCACAGCTGGGTCGGCATCGAATATGAAGGTGGCAAACTTAGCGAAGCCGATGGAATTAAGGCTACTAAAAAATTGCTAGAGTCCTGCCGACAACAACTCAGCGACGCTTAAACCAGCCTGCTACTGAAGGTGCTTCAGAAACAAACGACCTAAACTACCAGCACCTCCCAAAACTAACCCAACCCTAGTCCAGCGACTATTTCGCTGGACTTTTTTCATGTTTCAACATCCATTTTCAAAAAAAAGCTAAAGAGGACACTTTGGATATGCAACTAAACCAAATGCACACTTTTTAGGCAGCCCGAGGCTGCACAACAAACAGGCATGCATGCATGGTTTATTTGCAAAAACGCCATTTCGTCGTAAGTGCAAGCAGTTTAATGACATTAGTTCGACTGCTTGCCATCGGCTGATTATGGGGCTGAAGAGAAGCTCAGTCGGAGCCAAAAGGGCTTCGGCGGGCAAACGTTATTCAGAACCCCCAGATATCGCACAGCGAAAGGAGTCCATTATGAACGACCTCATGATGCAAAAAGAAGGTTTCACAGCACGTTGTCAAAAAGTATTACAAGTCGCCAAGCCGCTTTTCCACGAGAAGCCGGATTGGGTAACTTTCTTCCGAGAAACCCTAGGAGTCAAAGGAGCCGCTAGGGCCGTTTTTCCATCCCAAGAGGAATACGTCCTATTCGAGCAGTCCGCTGAGTTCGCCGAAATCCAGAAGATGGTTGCCAGCCTGAGAACCAGAAAAGCAGGTGGCAGCAAGAACGAAGCAACCCGCGTAATCACAGTTCGACTCCCCGAGAGCCTCCACGAAGCCCTGAAGGCCGAAGCAAGCGACCACAATACGAGTATGAACAAGCTCTGCATTTCAAAACTGCTACAAGTGCTCGTTGAAAACGAGAAGGCCGCGAAAACCCCACCGGTCCCACGCCCGTCAGCAATTCCATCCAATCCAGTGCCTAAGCCAACCCCTTCACCGCTGGCAAACCAGCCAACCCCTTCGACCCCAAGTCCCAATTTCCGATCTACCTACACACCGCCCTCCAACCCTGGGCAGCCCTTTCGATTTGGCCAGTAATTGATTTACTGGCAGACAGTAATGCAAAAATTCGCATCTCGAGCATGAAAATCGAATGCGAGAAACCACTCAGAGCTTCCAAGCGGTCGCGGCTTCGGCCAAGCCCGCTGGAATCCCTGGACGATATCCCACCTGAATAACAAACCTTCACAGGCGTCACGCCGTTGCTCCACGCGACGGCTTGACGCTTTTTTTACCCCACCTGTTGCCAAATTTGAATTAAGCTAAACCGCTATCGTTCGCAATTCGAGCACCTCTCCTCAATTTAAGAAACTGCCAATCGGTTTGAACAACTGGAATGTAATCATCATCGGAGCTGGCGCAGCAGGCCTGATGGCTGCTGCGAGCGCTGCTGCGCGAGGTCAGCGTGTGCTTCTTCTAGAAAAAAACAAAAAGCTCGGCGTCAAAATACTCATGTCAGGCGGTACTCGCTGCAACATCACGCACAACTGTGACGTCCAAACCATCGTTGCTGCCTTTGGTCGCCAAGGAAAATTCCTCCACTCAGCTCTTTCGGCACTACCCCCGAAAGAAGTCATTCAAAAAATTGAGAGCCAAGGCGTTAAAACCAAAGTTGAAGCAACCGGAAAGATCTTCCCAATTAGCAACAAAGCAATCGATGTCCGAGATGCTCTCGTCAACCTTGCTCTGAGCGCTGGGGCTGAAATCAAACCAGAACAGACAGTTCTGAAAATACGAAAAGCCAACAACCAATTTGAAATTGAAACACAAACGGACCACTTCGAATGTGACGCATTGATCATTACAACCGGAGGGAAATCTTACCCAGGATGCGGAACAACTGGCGATGGCTATCAGTGGGGCGTGCAATTCGGACACTCGATTATTGAAACCGTCCCCGCTCTCGTTCCTATCCTTAACGACTGCAAGTGGGCAAATGCTCTGAAAGGAATCACCATCGAGCAAACTTCTGTGGATATCTGGCAACCCGAACAAAATTCTCACGACAATGAAGCACTCACCAAGTCAGAAAGAAAAGCTCGCAAGTCACGATCACTCGTCAAACGCAACGGTTCATTCCTTTTCACTCATTGGGGATTTTCCGGTCCCGCCATTCTCGATGTCAGCCGCGCTGTGACCAGACACCCCAACCGTCGTTCACTTGAGTTGATCTGTGACTTCTACCCCCAACTCTCAGTCGGCCAACTAGAAGACTCCCTTCGAAACAAAAAAATGAGAAACGGCAAACAACAAACCGGCAATCTTCTGAACGAGCTATTCCCCAAACGCCTCGCCGAATCACTTATCCAATCTGCGAACATCGAACTGGAGTCGCGAAACGCAGAACTGTCGAAACTTCAATTCAGTGCATTAATCAACCAAGTCAAACGATGCCGATTTTCAATCAATGGTACACTTGGATTTGAAAAAGCAGAGGTCACCGCAGGTGGGATAAACCTAAAAGAAATCGACAGCAAAACGATGCAATCAAAAACAACCGAAGGACTTTTCTTTGCAGGGGAAGTGCTTGACCTCGACGGCCCGATCGGGGGATTTAACTTTCAATCTGCATTCAGCACCGGTTGGCTGGCAGGACTCTCCACAGCACGGCGAGCCGGATAAGAAAACCACACAAAGCCACCAACTATTCAAGCCGAACGCTAAAGAATATATCGACTCAGATCTTCATCCTCCGCCACCTTACCCAAACGCTCCTGGACATAAGCAGCATTGATAGAGACCTTACCAATTTTCTGGCCAGGCGCTTCAAAACTAAGCTCTTCGAGTAACCGCTCAAGAATTGTGTAAAGCCGCCTCGCTCCAATGTTCATTGTCGACTGGTTGACCTGAAAAGCGATTGTCGCCAGCTCTTCGATACCGTCTTCGGTAAAATCGAGATCCACCGATTCGGTCTTCAACAAAGCTTGATACTGGCGCGTCAACGAGCTTTTCGGCTCGGTCAAAATCCTAACAAAATCATCTTTGGTGAGATCATTCAATTCTACGCGAATGGGAAACCGGCCTTGCAGCTCCGGCATGAGCTCGCTTGGCTGATTACGATGAAACGCGCCTGCCGCGATAAACAGAATATGATCAGTATTTATATAGCCGTGCTTTGTCTGAACCGAAGTTCCTTCCACGATTGGTAGCAAATCGCGCTGGACGCCTTGGCGAGAAACATCAGCTGACTTCCCTTCCGCAGCAATTACCTTGTCAATCTCATCGAGAAAAATGATCCCCGCATTTTCAGCCAGCTCAATCGCATTTTCATTGATTTTATCTGAATCAAGCAAGGCATCGCACTCTTGCTCAAAAATGACTTTACGTGCTGCCGTGACGGTCATTTCTTTTTTAGATCGGTTGGTCGGCATAATCTTTTCGAGCATTCCCTGAAAATCCATATCCATCTGCTCGACACCCATCCCGCCCATCATCACCGGCGAGGCTTTTTGCTCGATCGTAATTTCTACCGTCCGATCCTCTAAATCTCCATTGACCAGCATCTTTTTCATTTTCGACTTAGTTCGCTCGAACGAACCATCTTCCTCAGAGGCTGATTCCGCTCCATCGGCGGCCGTCGAGAACTCATACTTCACGGGAGCGGGACAAAGCAAGTCGATTAGCCGTTTATTCGTCCTTTCCTCCGCCGCTTGCTTTACGTTTTCACGCTGAGAAGCCCGCACCAGAGCGATCGAATTGTCAACCAATTCACGAACCATACTCTCAACATCGCGTCCGTAGTACCCAACCTCGGTATACTTGGTTGCTTCAACCTTAATAAACGGAGCGCCGGTCAGCTTAGCCAACCGGCGGGCAATCTCGGTTTTTCCTACACCGGTAGAACCAATCATCAGGATATTTTTGGGCGATACTTCGTGACGCATTTCGTCCGACAATTGCTGTCGACGCCAACGATTTCGAATAGCAAGAGAAACAGCACGCTTCGCCTCAGCCTGACCAACAATATGACGGTCAAGTGCAGAGACAATTTCTTTAGGAGTCATCGGATTCATAATAAAAATAACCTAAGCGGTCACTTGATTTCAATTCTGTAGTAAGTAGAGAAGTCTTTTCACCATTAAAACGTTTCACGAAAACGCGGGCGAGCAAAACTATTCCAAGCAAACAACCACCCAGCCACACAACTAGGCTGGGCAATTAATTTCTTCGACAACGATATTAGTGTTGGTGTAAATGTCAATTCCGCCCGCGATCGTCAATGCTTCCCGAACAATCTCAGCAGCGTTTAAGTCACTGTGAGCTTTAAGAGCTCTTGCAGCAGCGATCGCGTAGTTGCCCCCGGAACCAATTCCAACGATCCCATCAGTCGGCTGAATCACATCGCCAGTTCCACTAATCAACAACGTGTGCTTGCCATCGGTAACGGTTAAAAGAGCCTCCAGCTGCCGCAACATTTTATCCATACGCCACTGCTTGGCTAATTCCGTAGCGGCGCGAACAATGTTGTTGGGGGAATCTTTTAACTGCGCTTCAAACCTCTCCATTAACGCAAACGCGTCAGCACTGCTGCCAGCAAAGCCGCACAGCACTCGCCCGTCCAAAAGCTTACGAATCTTCATGGCATCCGCCTTCATCACGGCGGTCCCAAGGGTGACCTGACCGTCTCCCCCCATCGCAACAGTCTCACCATGATGAACCGTCAAAATTGTAGTCGCGTGTATTTTCATTGCATCGGTCATTGATCGTCTCTTTTTTCAAAACGGCTTCGCCGCTTAACAGTCTACTCCATTCAAAAATATCCTCCAGCATAGTGGAACGAAAAACTCTTACGGAAACACGCTCCCATAGAATACAGGCAAACTATCTAGCTGACTTTCTCTAGCTGGCACTTGCCTCAACGCGTTCCAACTTCCCATAATCTAGATAGGATTACTTCAACACCTCTCTGCAACCTAAGCCGAACAATGAATGCACTCGATGATGCCAGTTTTTCTCCGTTTCGTAGCCCCCTGCTGATGAATGTCGATGACACGGCAGTTCTGGTCATTGATGCACAAGAAAAACTAATGCCTTTGATTTCGAACCACGATGAAATTCAAACCAACATCATTAAACTTCTTCGAGGAGCAAAAGCACTGGGCGTCACCATGGCGGCGACAGAGCAATACCCACAAGGCCTGGGAGCCACGGTAGCGCCAATACGAAAAGAATTGGAATCCAGCGAATTCCTTCCCATCCCGGAAAAAACAATGTTCAGCTGTCGTCAGTGCGAGGGACTACTTACCAAATTATCAAAATCCGGAATTCAGAATATCCTGCTCTGCGGGATCGAAACGCATATTTGCATTGCGCAATCAGCTATTGATTTAATGTCACTTGGATTTCGGACGTTTATCTGTGCCGATGCGGTCGGCTCTCGAAACACTTTCGACCACCAACTGGGAATTAATCGAATGGCGGACAGCGGTGCTGTAATCACAACCACAGAAGCCGCGATCTTCGAAATGTGCATGGATTCAAAAAACGAGGCGTTTAAAACGATCTCAAAACTAGTTCAGTCTTAACGCTAAAACAAAATCAGCCCGCAATGACTAGCCCATCAGGAACCATGGCGAAAGCGACTTACTTTGCTTCTGACTTTTGATTCGACTGAGTTTGATCCATTTTCTTAATTGTGCCGAACAGGTGTCCACCGACTCCCCCGCCCTGCCCGAGATGTGCCCAGGTACCCGCATACTGCCCCTGCCGAATTAACACTCGTGCATCAAATGTCCCAAAACCTGGAAACGTAACCCGGTCGACGGTAATGACAGGAGTGCCACCAGCAAATTTTATCTCAATCGGAGGAAGAGGCAGCGTGGCGTCTTTTCCCCCATACTTAATTCGAGCGATGAGATTCCAATAATCCCCTTTGGCCCCTTTCTCCGCTTTAATAATCTCGTAGGTTTCGGTCTGATTCTCCTTCACCCCTGTCATTGAAAACTGCCCCTCCCAGCGAGTTCCCGTCAGGTATTTCGCTAGTTTATCATGTAGAGCTTTAGTTTCCGCGGAAACCTCTGCATTCTGCGGAGCGGAAGCCCGCGGGGATCCCTCTTGCTTGGCAGCTTCCTGGGACTGCGCTTTAGCTGGCACACTCCAAGCCCCCGAAATCACCAACAAACCAATGGCAAACAGCCTTTCGGGGCGATGCCTACGTTCTGGATTACGTTCGCTAAATATCATTGTTTTACTCCAATAACCGTGTTTGACGCTGCCGCCGTGCGCCGACTAACAATCTCTTCGGTAGATTCCCATAGGTAGATTCCCGGTGCGCCATCTTAGTACGAGACAGCAAAATTGTCATGGGATAGCTAAAATCTTAACGCAAAACGGCCTAGTCAACTCATTTTTAAGAGGCCCCAACCCTTTGAAATCCCATTTCCCAAACCGCCATTTCGACTGGTGTTGATCAAATCCCGCAGCCCATCTAAGCTACGCAATCAAACCTCAGGGAAACCTGTTTTTTTCATTGAATCATTCGCGCGAAGGAGTTGCGTGTGTTCGTCGCCGCTACCACCCAGTGCTTTCCAAATCGATCTTTGGACAGCGCAATAGAAAAGCTGGCAGATCTTGAATTTTCACACATCGAGATTGGCATCCATGAAGACAGTGAGCATATCAAGCCGTCCGAAGTCGTTTCGGATATGGCGACTTGCTACGACAAGATTAATTCAACTCGTCGTCTGACCGTCACAGGCCTCAGCCTGGACATTGCAGAAGAGGGCGAAGATTATTTTAAGACGTTCATTAAATGCTGCGAGTTAGCAAAGCTATCCAAAATCGTAACACTTACAGTGCCCTCCGGGGAACACGGCACTCCCTTTAACGAGGAAGTTGAACGCTACAAACAACTAGTAAAAATTGCTGAGCAACACGGCGTGCGTGTTGCCATGCGGTCAAAAGTGGGGAACATCTCCGCTGACCCTGATACCGTTTCGGTTATCTGCGGCCACGTCAAAGGACTGGGACTGTCACTAGACCCAAGCCATTATCATTTTGGACATCCGCCAGAGGTTGCCACTTATGAAAAACTAATGGAATATGTCCACAACGTTTACCTCCGTGATTCTACTCCCGACAATCTTCAAGTTCGCGTCGGTCAAGGAATTATAGAGTACGGAAAACTCATCAATCTCCTTCGAAAATCGGGATACGATCGAGCTCTGTGCGTTGACATTCAACCGGATCCAGAATTAGATCACGACGGTGAGCTTCGAAAGCTGAGGCTTTTGCTCGAGAGTCTAATTATGGTTTAGAAACGCATGCACGACCGCAGTTCAATGTAGTGCAGAATGACTTTTCTAGAAATTCGAAACGAACCAAGAAATCACGCGACCTTCTGTCGCGTGTTTTTTTATGCCCCGTTGGCTCCGTCCAGATACTCGAGAGAAAGCGGTTGATCTGATTTTGGATTCCCGACCCGGATCGCAATTGAGCCATCCAGCACACGATCAATTAGTTGCCCAACAATTTCAGCGCGCCATCCATCTGCGAGCGAGGGCGGGGAACTTAGCTCGATCATTCCTAACCGCCAGGCGGCCATCGTGCGAACATCTTGCGATGTTCCAACAATGTTGGGCGCGATACTTTCAGTCTTACACACAACTGCCAATGCGGTGTTCAAGAACTGCCCCAGCAACCCAAGATTCATCGTCTTCCCCCTCGGCATCTTCTTAGGGCACTCGCGATCGGGCAGCTGATTCGCCACCTCAATCGCTTTTGAAATTGGTTCAACCATATTTCTAGAGACACGATGATCGAAACCTCGAATCGCTTTCATGCGACTTACGTCTGGCGTGCCACGTTTGGCAAGTTCAACCAACAGATCATCCGGAAGAATCCGCTTTGCCGCCCGATTCTTACTTTTGGCTTCTTTATCCCGAGCAATCCACAGTTCCTTAACAATTGCAAGAGCCCGGCGATTAAGATTTGAAATCCCCGCCACTCGTTGCCACTGCGGCTCATTCTCAGTTTTCTCAAGCGATGTCTGCCAGATATCCATTTCCTCTTCAAACCACGCCATCCGGTTTAGTTTATTCAGATTGCTAGATACGACGTCGAATAGCCCTTTTAAGTGAGTCACATCTGACAACGCATAGTCGATTTGACGTTTCGACAACGGTCGCCGTATCCAATCGGTTCGCGTCTCTCCCTTATCAACTCGCGACCCCAACAATCGGGACACCAAATTGCCATAGGAGGCGGGATACTCCAAACCAGTCATGCCAGCACCAAGCTGCACATCGAACAACTTCTTCGGGCGACGCCCGCAGGCTCGGTAACAAAACATGAACTCTTCCCGAGCAGCATGGACAACCGTCACATGATCTCCCTCCACCAACAATTCCCAAAAGACCGAGATATTCTTGACGGCCAATGTGTCGATCATTGCATAACGGCCATCCGCTGCGACCTGTACAAGACACAACTGCGGGCGATAACGACTCTCCGAGACGAACTCAGTGTCAAACCCGATGAAGTCGCAACCGCGAACTGCTTCGCAAAAATCGACCAATCCTTGATCCGTTGTGATGTGCTCGAATTCAATTCCGTTTTGCATTTTTTCTCAAGCTAATAGGAGAAATGAGTTATGATGGCGGCGAGGAACAGGAGGTTTGCGATTAAACGCTCTTGTGTATAACCTATCGTCTCAATCGATTCTTGACCACTCCTGTCACGCGCACATCTCAGACACAAATTACGCGGAGTTCTCATTTGCCACAGCTACTGGTTAGTATCCGTGACACGGCTGAAGCGGAATTAATTAATAATTGCGACATTGCAATTGTTGACGTTAAGGAACCCAATCGCGGTTCGCTTGGGTCAGCAACTCCAAAAGTGCTTGAAGCTATTGCTCACATCCTTCCGCAATCTCAAACCCTCAGTTTCGCTGCGGGTGAACTACTAGAATGGCTGACACCCAGCGGCCAGACTCTCAAACGTTCTCCGAAAATTTATTATCACAACCTTTGGAACCGTTTTAGTTTCATCAAGCTCGGCCTCGCGGGAGCAACTCGCAACGGGCATGACTGGCGAGCACAACTAAAGCTCTTTTTCGATGAAATACCTCAAGATAGCCAAACGAAACCGGTCGTCGTTTCCTACCTTGATTTTAATTCCAGCCAATCCCCCACCCCGCATGACCTTATTGAATTCGCAAGCACATTTGCCTCATGTTCAACGATCCTATTCGACACCTTCGACAAATCAAAAAACTCACTTGCTACTCAAGGTAAAACAGGACTGATCAACCTAATCGGACAAGCCAAATCCCGGGGGCTTACAACTGTTCTGGCAGGCTCAATCACAGCAGACTGTTTAACTGCCGCACTCGATCCTCTGCCAGACTTCATTGGCGTCCGTGGGGCGGTTTGCGATTTCCAGAGAACTGGCACAGTGACCCTTGAACGGGTTAACGAATTCGTCCGCGTTTTACAACAAGCGAATCAGAATCGGACTTCAAAAGAGTAAAACTTTTTTCAAAACAGATTTTGAAAAAAAACGGGGTAAGCAAAAAAAATTGTTGACATTGAAATCAACCGCCTCATATTGGAATCCAATAAGTGGAAGGCAAGGCGTGCCTCCATTTTAGAAATTTGAATTCCTGACACCTCTGGTGAAAGAGATTTCACATTTCATTGACTGCCGGCGTTGGATTGCCATAGATTTGCCGATTGACGACAACCCGTCAGTACAAAACAACTTATTCATGGATGGTTTTAGAGGCAGCGATGCCACAATTCGCAATGATTGATCTAGAAAGGAATTTGTTGTGCCAGAATCGGTATTAGACGCAATCAAACACGGACAATGGGACTTTGAGCCAAGTGAAGTAGATCAAGAAGAGTACAACTGCACTGCCGCTCTCCCAGGTTCAAATGAAAAAATAACCACACTCGCTGCGCGAGCAGAAGAAGGGCTTCCACTCTGGCACCCGGCTGACCGAAGAAGTTTCGATGACTCGGAAGAAGCGTATAAGTAACTCCTTCAGCAACGGGTGTTTCGCTAGTTAAACCGTACCAGTGTTGCACCGGCAATTCAGCAAAACAACGACAATTTTGTTTGGTAGACCTCGTTAGAAACTTCGCTCGCCACTTCCTAAAACAGAGTTAACTCGTTAAAACGTTTGCTCTGAACCTGCGATAGTGACTTCGTTTCGTTTACGTGCTGAACAAGTCATATCCGACGCTTACAAATGGTATGAGAAACGAATGGCGAAATTTAATGTTGCTGTGCCACATGGTGTCACCCGGCAAACTGCCGCTACGAAACTTAAGAGTTTTGCAGATCAAATCCGAGACAGCGCTGCCATCGAAGTAACAGACGTTCAAGAAACTTGGGACGAAGATGGCAACCTGGAGTTTTCATTCAAAGCGATGGGAATGAGCATCTCCGGAACCATGACAGTCTGCGAGGAAAATGTTACCGTCGCCGGCACCATTCCGTTCGCGGCACTGCCCTTTCGAGGCGCGATTGAGAGCCAAATTGCTGAAAAAATTCGTGAAGCAGTTGGATAACTGCTAAACGTACTATCTATGAAAATTCGCGGTGCGCTTAATTACGCTCGCCTCATTCGGTGGGTATCAATAAGTGATTTAATCACTTCAGGATCCGGTATCCCGGAAACGGAAATCTCAACCCCACTCTGTCCCGCGCTGGAGATTCCAATCATCCCGACCCCAAACAGCCGCTGAAAAAGCGTCTGCTTCAGTTGGACGTTTCGAACATCCTGATGCCAAACTTCTGTAATTGATTTTGATAAAATTCCACGCCGCAGGCGTGTACGTTCACTACTAACCGTCAAGGTAGTCCCTTTACACCTCACCCACCAAATAAAGAAAACGACAAAACCAACTAAGACCACGCATAGCAAACACGTAATACAAAACTCGACCGGCCGGTTTCGAAACATCGATGGATGCTGTTCGTAGAATATTTCTTCTTTAAGAATTTTTATCACTCGGAAAAAGGAAAAGCTATTTTTAACACTCGGTTTACACCTTAACGCAAACCTGAAGATGTGATGGATTATCAGTTATTCGCTGGCAACCCGAAAATATTGATTTTTTTATTTCGACGGTCAATTAGGACGGGTACCAAAGTTCCTGCTGAACCAGGCTACCTAATCGCCGGTCGCACACCATATTCTGGGTAACCCAGGCCATGTCATTATGAAAAGGACGGTCTTCCTCATAAAACGGGACCACCTCCCTCAGTTGCTGATAAACCGAATTAAGCTTGGGGCTGGTTTTAAGCGGCAATCGGAAATCGATCCCCTGGCAGGCAGCCAATAGCTCAATTGCGATGATTTTTGCTGCGTTTGAATTCATTGGAGAAAGCCGCCTCGCAGCATAGGTCGCCATGCTCACATGGTCTTCCTGATTCGCACTGGTCGGCAAACTGTCGACGCTAACGGAACTGGCCAAGTGTTTATTCTCGCTGGTTAAGGCAGCCGCCGTTACCTGAGGAATCATGAATCCCGAATTCAAGCCACCATCGTTCGTCAAAAATGACGGCAACTCGCTTAAATGACGATCAATCAGTAAAGCAATTCTCCGCTCGGAGAGCGAACCAATTTCCGCAATCGCATTGGCTAACATATCCGCCACCATCGCCACCGGCTGCGCATGGAAATTACCACCCGACAATATTTCGCCCCCCTCAAAGAAAACAAGCGGATTATCGGAAACAGCATTCGATTCATTCACTAGGACTCTTCCGGCATGCCGAATCGAATCAAGGCAAGCCCCCATCACTTGGGGCTGACATCGCAGCGAATACGGATCTTGAACTCGACTGCAGTCGCGGTGAGATTGTCGAATTTGACTATCCCGCAACAGCTCCCGGTACGCCCGCGCGCAGTCCTGTTGAGCACGATGATTTCGAATTTCATGAATTCGCTCATCAAACGGAGTGTCACTGCCCTTGGCCGCATCGACTGACAATGCACCTGCGACGACCGCGGCAGAAAAAACTTCCTGACAATCAAACAAACCAGCAAGGGCAAGCGAAGTCGAAACCTGTGTTCCATTAATCAACGCTAACCCCTCCTTAGGCCCCAAGACTAATGGCGGGATTCCCATTCTGTCCAGCGCTTCCTTTGCCACCATTACTGCACCCTGACAACGTACAGTGCCCTCACCTATCAATGCCAAAGTCATGTGAGCCAACGGCGCCAAATCTCCACTTGCCCCCACCGAACCCTGTGAGGGAATGCAGGGCAATATTCCTGCGTTCAAACAGGCGACCAACGACTCAATGACAGCCGGCCTAACACCAGAATAGCCGCGTGCCAGACTTGCTAACTTCAGCAACATCACCAGCCGAACCACCGAATCATCGAGCCACTCTCCAACCCCCGCGCAGTGAGAACGAACGAGATTAAGTTGCAGCTTGGCTAGATCTGCCGCTGGTATTTGTTGGTGGGCAAGTAAGCCAAAGCCGGTATTCAATCCATAAATCGAATCACCAGAGGCTAATAGACCCAAGACAGCTTGATGAGATCGATTCACATCTCCCCAACATTGTTCTTCCAATTGGATTTCGATCGGCCCCTCAAAAGCAGACTTCAAGATCTCCAGTGAAAGCCTCCCCGGTTGAATACAAAATTTCTGCATCAGTCCATCCCAAGAAAAAAATCTGAACCGTCATCAAAAGAGTCTTAAAAAAGCAAACGCCCAATCTTCTAGATATCGCTAACCCGCGGGCACACCCCACTAGTCACCTACCATTGGTAATTTCAAATTCTTATTCTTGGCACACTCGATTGCTTCGGAGTACCCGGCATCTGCGTGACGCATGACACCGGTAGCGGGGTCGTTAAAGAGCACTCTGCCAAGCCTTCGATCCGCTTCATCGGTTCCATCACAAACGATGACCGTTCCTGAGTGCTGTGAAAATCCCATCCCAACACCGCCGCCGTGATGCAAACTGACCCATGTCGCACCGCTTGCGGTATTGAGGAGTGCATTCAATAACGGCCAGTCCGAAACTGCATCCGAGCCATCTTTCATTGCCTCGGTTTCGCGGTTAGGACTCGCTACTGATCCGGAATCCAAATGGTCTCTGCCAATCACAATCGGCGCCGAGACCTCTCCCGTGCGCACCATCTCATTAAAGGCCAAGCCAAGACGATCGCGATCCCCCAAACCCACCCAGCATATCCTCGAAGGAAGTCCTTGAAACCGGATCCGCTCTCGCGCCATATCAAGCCATTGATGAAGATGGGGATCATCCGGGATCAACTCTTTGACTTTTTGGTCGGTCGCGTAAATATCTTCTGGATCACCAGACAATGCCACCCAGCGAAATGGCCCGATTCCTTTACAAAACAACGGACGAATATACGCAGGCACAAACCCCGGGAAATCAAATGCCTTCTCTAAACCCATTTCGAGTGCCACTTGCCGAATATTATTCCCATAATCAAACACCGGTATACCAAGACGATGAAATGCTAACATTGCCTCCACATGAGTCTTCATGGATTGCTTTGCCGCCAAAATCACAGAATCCGGACTCGAGATTCTTGCTGCCGCAGCTTCGGCAAGACTCCATCCAGCTGGAAGATAACCGTGTAGCGGATCGTGAGCTGACGTCTGATCAGTAACAGCGTCGGGAGAAATCCCACGTCGAACCATCTCCGGTAAAATCTCCGCTGAATTACCAAGAAGACCAACGGAAACAGGCCTTCGATCCTGAATTGAATGGTCAATCAGAGCCAATGCTTCGTCAAGTGTTTTCGCTTTGTGGTCGACATAGCCGGTTGCCAGCCGCTTATCAATCCGCGACTCATCACACTCAATTGCAAGCATCGAAGCACCGGCCATCGTCGCAGCCAATGTTTGGGCACCGCCCATCCCCCCGAGCCCTGAAGTCAAAATCCATTTACCCGACAAGTCACCATTGAAATGGACCTTTCCCATCGAAACAAAAGTTTCGTAGGTTCCCTGCACAATCCCCTGGCTACCAATATAAATCCAAGAACCGGCGGTCATCTGGCCGTACATCATCAGCCCGGCTTTATCGAGGACGTGAAAGTGTTCCCAATTTGCCCCGCGGGGGACAAGGTTGCTATTTGCAATCAGAACCCTTGGCGCATCCTCGTGTGTCCGGAATACTCCAACGGGTTTACCGGATTGCACCAACAACGTTTCATCCCGCTCCAAAGATCGCAATGCAGTAACGATTCGATCAAAACATTCCCAATTACGTGCGGCCTTTCCGATTCCACCATACACCACCAGCTCATCTGGATTCTCAGCAACATCCGGATCCAGATTGTTCATTAACATTCGCAAGGGAGCTTCAGCGAGCCAATGTTTGCAACTGATGGTGGATCCAACGGGAGCCTGAACCGCGCTACGCTTCGTACTCATACTTATCGATCCCAACAACTCTGAGTTAGTGCTTTAATTTTCCTTGCATTTATAGTGATTTTGTCAATCGCTCGCCAACTCGGCCTACTAAATTGACTAGACTGCTTGTTCACCAATTGGACAACTCATTTGAAGTGTTTCACCAAACGGCGTTCAATATTGAATACTCTTTAGAAGAATTCAATAACTAAGTTTGCCTCTTCACTGCCCGTCATTCGCAGCCAATTCCCCTATTCCAATCATCAACTCTGGATTCCTAATGAATAGTATTTCTGGTAACGAAGTGGTATTTCGGGGATTCAAAATCGCAACGATGGAGCCCAACTCAGCGAGCTTAAAATGTGAACTTTCAAATGCATCACTCTGCGACCTCGCCGATCAAACAGAGTACGGGATGCTCAATGAAACCGCCATTGGAGTGGAGGGCGGCAAGATCAAATGGCTTGCGCTGGAACGCGAACTCGACCAAAACGAGCTTACCTTTTTGCAAACCGTCAATGGAGCAGGAAAACTGCTGACTCCAGGATTAATCGATTGCCATTCTCATTTAGTGTTCGGAGGCAACCGGGCCTCAGAATGGGAACAAAGATTGAACGGTAGCAGTTACGAAGAAATAGCTAAACAAGGCGGGGGGATTCTTTCGACCGTCTCGGCAACGCGAACTGCGACCGAAGAACAATTGTTTCAATCAGCTTCAAAACGGATTGAGTCTCTTTTGCGCGAGGGCGTAACAACCGTGGAAATTAAATCAGGATATGGCTTGGATTTAGATTCTGAATTAAAAATGTTACGCGTTGCCAATCGACTGGGAGCAGATTTCCCAGTGTGCGTTGAGGCTACTTTACTGGCAGCGCACGCGGTCGCGCCTGAGTTCAAAGGCAACCCAGACGGCTTTATTCAATATGTTTGCGATACGATCATTCCACAATCGGTTGAATTCTGTAGCGCGGTGGATGTATTTTGCGAGACGATTGCTTTTGACATCGCGCAAACAAAACTTGTATTTGAGCGAGCGAAACAGCTCGATTTAAATATCAAAATCCACGCTGAACAACTATCGTACTCGGGGGCTGCGGCGCTTGCTGCGAACATGGGTGCTATATCCGCTGACCACCTTGAGTATCTGAGCGAACAAGATTGTGTCACTTTGGGGCGGCAGGGAACAGTCGCAACATTGCTCCCGGGAGCTTTTTATTGTTTAAATGAAAAACAAAAACCACCCATCGCAGCACTTCGAGAAAACCAAGTTCCCATTGCGATTGCAACCGACTCCAACCCGGGAAGCGCTCCGGTGCTTTCGCTTCTTTTAATGGGCAATATGGCTTGCAATCTCTTTGGTTTGACACCAAGTGAGGCAATCGCAGGAATGACGATCAATGCCGCTAAAGCCCTTCGTTTGGACCACAGCATCGGCTCCATCAAAAAAGGAAAACAGGCAGATTTCGCCACTTGGAATGTGAGCTCGCCAGCCGAGCTCGTTTATAGCATTGGCGGCAATCCATTGGCTGGCGTTTACAAGTTCGGAAAGAGGACTCATTTTTGAACGATCAGACTGACACTGAATTAATGGTCAACGCGGCATTGGTTGAGACCAAGCCCGGAATCGAAGAATGGAAAAACAATGTGCGTTTTTCCATTTCCAAGGGAGTCATTACCCAAATCGATTATGACTTCCCGCCAAACGAAACCTTCGATTCAATTTTTGGGAATGCAATCCCAGCCATGGTCAACACCCATAGCCATGCGTTCCAACGGGGATTTGCGGGAATGAGTGAATACCGAACCGAATCAAGGGACAGCTTCTGGACTTGGCGCGACCTAATGTACAAATTCGTTGCTGACTTAACTCCGGAAGATGTCTACATTATCGCCCGACAGTTGTATTTAGAGATGGTGAAAGCAGGCTACAGCTGGGTGGGTGAATTTCACTATTTACACAACTGCCCCACTGGCAATGCCTATGCTAACCCAACCGAAATGGCTGATGCTTTGCTGCGCGCCGCGGGGGACGCTGGGATTGGAATCCATCTGCTCCCCGTCCTCTATCAGCGCAGTGGATTCACGACCATGGAAACGAACCACGGTCAACGGCGATTCGCCCTCTCCTTGGACAAGTACTTTGACTTGGTCAATAACTGTCAGGACAAGGTCACCGGTAATCCTGATGCCGGGATTGGCCTCGCCTTCCACTCACTTAGAGCCGTCAGTTTTGAAGCTATGGAGAAGACACTTCAGTATCGACAAAATCATTTGGCAAACTGCAATATCCATATTCACGCGGCAGAACAGCAACTCGAAGTCGATGATTGCCTATCAGCGACTGGCAAGCGTCCCCTTCAGTTCCTTCTTGATTCATTTCCAATCGATGAATCCTGGTGCGTCATTCACGCAACCCACATGAACTCCGATGAAGTAATGAGGTTTTCAAAATCGCGTGCTGTCGCTGGACTTTGCCCGACAACCGAAGCGAATCTGGGTGACGGGATCTTTCCCGCATCCCAATATCTTGATTCTGGTGGGCGGATTTCCATCGGCAGCGACAGTCATTCCTCAATCAATTTAAGAGAGGAATTACGCTGGCTCGAATACAGTCAAAGACTGCTTGGCGGAAAACGTGCTGTCCTAAGCACACCAGAACTTTCCACCGGCAGAAGACTTTATTCCGAATGCGCACGCAGTGGTGGTCAAGCCATTGGAACAAAAACAGGAAGACTTGCGGTTGGCTACCGCGCTGACCTGTTAATTCTATCTTCCAATCACCCTACCATTTCTAGTGCCTCGAAGGATCGAATCCTCGACCGATTTATTTTCCTCAACGCTGGTTGCCCCATCCAGCAACGCATGCTGGGTGGTCAGTGGATTGAAGAAACAAAACTCAACGAACAACTTCGTTGCTCAACCGTTGCTTTTAACCAGCTCAATCAAAAGTTCTTTAAGAGCTTCTGACCCCACCCCCTTGTTGCCATCCACATCCTGCCAATACCGAAAACAGCAGGCAATAAATCCGGGGCGCGATCATAATTACAAGTTGGGTTCCCGACAGGAGTTGTTACAATGATTGACTTACATCAAGGCAAGTCCTCTGTACCCAATCATGCTTAAACGAATCTGGCAACTTATCAAGATGACGTTTTCGATTTGGGGCGAATCGAATGCATCCCGCATGGCAGCAGCACTGTCTTACTACACCATGCTTTCACTTGCCCCCTGCCTGATGATGGCCATCGCAATCGCCGGATACATTTATGACGACTCCGTCGTCGAAAGTGAAATCATTCGGCAAATCGAACTGATTTCAACACCTGAAATTGCAGAAACCGTTAAAGGTCTGATTCAACGTGCCTCTCAACCAAATTCCGGAATCGTGGCAGGTACGATTAGTGTATGCGTGCTGGTCTTCGCTGCCTCCGGAGTATTCACTCAGCTCTATGACACGTTTAATCGCATTTGGGGAGTTTCCTACCATGGACTCGAGGGACTTTTGTTTACCATCCGGAAGCGATTGATTGGCGTCGGAATGGTATTAGTCGTCGGCGTCATGCTTATTGGTGCACTGATTACCGACTCGATCATGGCCTACATCAGTACGATGGTGGAGGGCTACCCACAGCTCGTTTTGTGGTTAAGCCTGTTAGACCGGAGTCTATCTTATTTATTAATGCCTCTCGGGTTCACGCTTATGTTTTGGTTTTTCCCTGCCACGAAAATCCACTGGAAAGACGTATGGCCAGCAGGTATTTTGACGGCAGCCTTAATCGCAGGCAGTCGCTATCTCATTGGCTTCTATCTTAAATTCTCCACGACAAGCGAAGTTTATGGTGCGATGGGATCACTTGTCGTCATTTTAATCTGGGTCTACATCACCGGATTGATGGTCTTTTTTGGTGCTTCATTTAGCCATGCCTGGGCAGACACCTTTGGCTCCCGAAGTAGTTCCCCCCAACCGAAAGCTACCGATCTCTCCCAATAGCCCCGGTAAATGAGTCCTGAATTCGACTAACCCAAAGTTTGATTGAAACGAAGGCGGGTCAACTCAAATTTGGTCGATCTTTGGTGCGGAGCTCTCTGTTTACAAAGAAAAACGAAGCCGTCAAAGCGAGATCGGGCGTAGTGCAAATATCGAATTGAAGGTAACATAGGCGGCCTAAGAGGCGGGACAACTCAGCTTCCTAAAGATTCAAAGGTCAAAATTGACCGATAGCGGAGCTTCCTCGACTCCCCGCCATTTCATTCACTCTTGGTTAGCACACATATTTTCAGGTAGATCGGTCCATGGAAGCCGGAATTGTCGGATTACCCAACGTAGGAAAAAGTACGTTATTTAACGCCCTAACTCTCTCCAAAGCAGCCGCGAGTGAGAACTACCCGTTTTGCACCATTGAACCCAACGAAGGCATGGTGAGTGTTCCGGATGACCGACTGGAACGAATCACAACTTACATTACGCCTCAAAAGGTCATCCCCGCGACTCTTAAACTTGTCGACATTGCGGGAATCGTCAAAGGTGCGAGTGAAGGGGAAGGTTTAGGCAATAAATTTCTAAGTCACATTCGGCAGGTCGATGCAATTCTGCAAGTCGTCCGTTGTTTCGAAGATGACGACGTAATCCACGTCAGTGGAAACGTTGACCCGTTGGCCGACATTGAAACCATCGAAATGGAGTTGATGCTTGCAGACATTGAGACACTTCAAAATGCGGAATCAAAAGCATCAAGAAATGCGAGGTCTGGAGACAAAGACGCCAAGCTATTGCTTAACGTCATTGAAAAGTGTCTAGAACACCTCGAAG
Organism: Planctomycetota bacterium; assembly: GCA_029979005.1. GTDB lineage: Bacteria > Planctomycetota > Planctomycetia > Pirellulales > Pirellulaceae > Mariniblastus. Next base: position 22,693 of record JAPOIJ010000030.1, read on the forward strand.
AAGAAAACCCGCTCCGCAGCCTTTCCCTGACGGCCCCCGAAGCGAAAGCAATCAAAGCCTACGGTTTGCTTACCGCCAAGCCAATTCTGTATATCGCTAACGTGGCCGAGGATGATCTAGAAGGTCAATCACCGCTTGTTCAAAAAGTTCGCGACTACGCAGAAAAAGTAAATGCTGGACTAGCGGTCGTTTGTGCGAAAATCGAAGCAGAAATTGCTGAACTGGAAGCAGAAGATCGGTCTGAAATGCTGGAAGCGGTCGGCCTTCAGGAACCGGCTCTGGATAATGTAGCCCGAGAAACCTACCGCACGCTGGGTCTGCAAAGCTATTTTACCGCTGGTGAAAAAGAGGTACGTGCGTGGACCATCCACAAAGGATTCACCGGTCCGCAGGCCGCTGGTGTCATTCACACTGATTTCGAACGGGGCTTTATTCGGGTAGAAGTCTATTCTCTGGATGACCTCGAAACCTATAAGACTGAAGTCGCTATTCGACAGAATGGTAAATTGAGGGTCGAAGGGAAAAACTACGTTGTACAGGACGGGGATATTTGCCACTTCCTCTTCAACGTCTGACCCAATCAGTCTTGTTGCAAAATCGAAAAAATGCTCAATTCAGTGGAGTCTTTCTCAGCCGAATAAGAGCAACACATGCTTTCGATTTCCCCCGCCAAACCAGGTCTATCTCAATCAAATCAAATTCGTGGCGTCGACGTTCATGCCGTTCACAAAAGCGCCACGATGTTTTTGTATCATTTTTTCAAGCATCTTTCGCAAAAGCACGGATTCCAGTATTTCTCTGAAAATAATGAGCCCGCGAATGACGGAAAACTCTCCGCCAGCAATCAGGGAAACTTTTGCCGCTGCCCGATCCGACATTTTGAACCGCTCGAGTCTACATTTGATCACCCTACGAATTGTTACCGGATATTTCACGTTCGTGACCCTCGCGACATCTTAGTATCTGAATACTTTTCATTTGGCTGGATCCACCCGACCCAAGATTCTGATTTGGATCAAGTTCGAAAATCGCTTCAAAAAATGTCCATTGATGACTACGTGCTCCACCATTGCACCCAGCGAGAAATTCCTTTGGAAAGAAAATTCTCTTCGATCGTTGAGAGAACGCTCGACCCCAGCTTTGAAACCGTCGTCACTTATGAGACTATGGTCACCAACTTCTCTAAATGGCTTTCTCAGGTCGTACCCGTGTTTGGAATTCGGCATTCGAAATTAGCAATCATGCAATTAGCATGGCGCTATCGTAAGGAATTCCATACTAAAAAAGAGACCATGACGCATAAACGGTGCATCACACCGGGTGACCATCGAAGGAAACTAAAATCGTCAACAATCGACAGACTCAACCTGCGATTCGAGTCGATTCTCACCAAGTTTGGCTACGAATTTTAGTTTTCTCTATTTTAGCTATCCCAAGGTCGGCAAAACTCTTTTTAAAAACGAACGTGCTGAAAATCGCAGTATCGGGTTCGAAAGGCCAAAAGCACTATTTGGCGATTAAGAGAAAAAGGAAAAGAAGTAGGGCTGGCAGGACTCGAACCCGCGACAAAGGGATTATGAGTCCCCTGCTCTAACCAACTGAGCTACAGCCCCTTAGAAGGTCTAAAGCCTAATAGATGATTGGGATCGGTTCAATCGGCTGGAAAATTTAATTGTTGTGCTGATTTCCCACCAACTAATTCCACTCTCAACTTCGGGTTGAGCCTACCTGAACGCCGACCAAAACTTACTCAACTGTCACGCTCTTCGCTAGGTTACGGGGTTTATCCACATCACACCCCCTTAACAAAGCAATGTGATAGGAAAGCAATTGAAGCGGTATCGCGGAGACAATTGGCTGAAGGTATTCCACCGTTTGCGGAATGTAAATTACGTCATCCGCGACCTCCGCGATCCTCTCATCTCCCTCGGCGGCGATAGCAATCACCGGCCCCCCGCGAGCTTTTATCTCCTCAAGATTCGACATCACCTTTTCGTAAATAAAACCTTGCGGCATCACAAAGACACTCGGGGTTTGTTCGTCCACCAAGGCAATTGGTCCGTGTTTCATTTCAGCCGCCGGATAGCCCTCAGCGTGAATATAACTGATCTCCTTTAACTTTAACGCTCCCTCAAGCGCGGTGGGGAAATTGTAGTGTCGGCCTAGATAGAGGAAGTTGTTGCAATCCTGATATTTCTTTGCAATTGATGCAATATGGTCGTTCTGCTTCAATGCCAATTCGACTTGATCCGGAATTTGCTGAATCCTACTGATCATTTTCCGCCCACGGTTATAACTCAAGTGACGCAAACGACCGAGATAAAGCGACAACATCACGAGTGCCATGCACTGCGATGTGTAGGCCTTGGTTGAAGCAACCCCGATCTCTGGCCCCGCATGCAAATAAATTCCTCCATCAGCCTCTTGAGCGATGCTGCTACCGACAACATTACAAATCGCCATCGTCATATGCCCCTTCCGTTTCATTTCACGCAAGGCACCAAGTGTGTCCGCTGTTTCTCCACTTTGAGTGATTGCAAAAAGCAGAGTCCCCTCATCCATGGGAGGGTTTCGGTATCGCAATTCGCTCGCATATTCGACTTCAACTGGAATCTGAGCAATATCTTCAAGCAAATATTCACCCACTAGGGATGAATGCCAACTGGTTCCACAAGCAGTGAAAACAACGCGTTTTACTTTTAATAAGTCTTGGGGCGTCAAATTGAGTCCGCCAAAGACCGCCGTCGCGTCGTCCTCGTTCAAACGACCGCGCATCGTATTCCGTAACGATTCCGGTTGTTCGAAAATTTCCTTAAGCATGTAGTGGTCGTAATCTCCCATTTCTACTTGATTGGATTCAACATCCAACACTCGTACATGATGAGAAACGAGACCGGCATCGCGATGCGACACCTCCAGAGAATCAGCGGTCAATATCGCAACCTGATTGTCAGCCAGATAGACAATTCGTTCCGTAAACCCAATTAAAGGTTGTGCGTCACTGGCAAGAAAGTGCTCGCCATCACCAACACCAATGACCAGCGGGCTTCCAAGACGGGCAGCAAAAATTGAATCCGGCCACTGCTTAAAAATAATCGCCAAACCAAACGTTCCACGCAACTGGCCAATTGCCTTCTTAATCGCGTCGACAGCAATTTCCGGTGTCGGGGACTCCTCTGTACTATCGGCGATCTGACTAAGACAGTCCGCAATGAGGTGGGCGACAACCTCCGTATCCGTTTCGGAATTAAACTCATACCCCTTGGCCTTAAGACTCGTGCGGAGCTCCGCAAAATTTTCGATCACTCCGTTATGGGCAATCGCCAAAGTTTCCGCGCCACCCAAATGAGGATGCGCATTATCAACCGTCGCGGCTCCGTGCGTTGCCCAACGCGTATGGCCAATCCCAATTCCTGAATCGCAAGGCGAGGCAGCAACTTCCTGAGCTAATCTGGCAATCCTACCTACCGACTTAGTGACGTTTAGCTGCCGCTCAGAATTAATCGTCGCCGTACCTGCACTGTCATAACCGCGGTACTCTAATCGCCGAAGACCTTCGAGCAGAAAATCCTGGGCCACGCGAGGCCCAACATATCCAACGATTCCACACATAGTAATTACCCTAACTTATTCAAACTTGGCTGCGTCATAACAAGCAAATGAGCGAATCCACGGACGTCACTTTAATCCCTTCTAGCTTACCAACGGCCCAAACTTTAATGAATAGAAAAATGAAACCGATCATCTCAGTTTCAACGTAAATTAATAGAAACAAAGTAGGGTTAAACCGCCCAATCCAATTTTGCGAGCCACTCGAATTTTCAATTCCTTGCAGGCGCGTTCAAAACAGGTAAGATCTGGCAATCGAGGCAATGCCTCTTATATCTGGTTCATGACAATTACTTTCCCCATTTCGCTCAACACCGATTTTTCAATGACCAAGACTAAAAAACCTGCGACAAAAACAATTGCACTGATCGCCAGCGGCGACCTTCGAACTTCTGCCAACGAAGTCTGCTGGGCCGCCCAATTAGAAATGGAAAAGGAATTAGCGCTGGCGGTCAAAAGCTGTGGGTTTCAATTAAAGCGGGCTCACCAACCGAAGCGAGGCTCCAAGCATGGATTTATTGATTCACAAAAAAAAGGCATGGAGGTCTTTGCGAACATTGATCCTGAATCACCGATCATTGTGGCGGAGGCAGTCTGGCAATACTCCCACCATGTTCTTCCAGGTCTACTCACCCACCGAGGGCCAATTCTCACCGTCGCCAACTGGTCAGGCCAATGGCCCGGATTGGTAGGAATGCTGAATCTCAACGGCTCCCTGACAAAAGCCGGCGTCAACTACAGTACGCTTTGGGCCGAAGATTTTTCAGACACAACATTCATCAAGAAGTTGAACACATGGCTGAAAACTGGAAACGTCAGACATGCCACTAGGCACGTCACACCGATTCGAAAAGTCACCATTCCTGCGACCTGCGAAACAACAGGCAAAAAACTGGCGACAGAATTGCAAACCAAAAAATCGATCATGGGGGTATTTGATGAAGGCTGCATGGGCATGTTTAACGCAATCATCCCGGATCATTTATTGAATCCAACCGGCGTCTTCAAAGAACGACTTAGCCAATCCGCGCTGTACTATGAATCAACTCAGGTCTCAAACAAAGAGGCGGATGAGGTCAGGGACTGGATGGCCAACAAAGGAATGAAGTTTGAAACGGGGAAACAGCACAACAAACATCTCACTGATAAACAAATCCGCCTTCAGTGTAAAATGTACATAGCGGCAGTTCGAATTGCAGATGACTTTGGTTGCGATACGATCGGCATTCAATACCAGCAAGGATTAAAAGATTTAATGCCTGCAAGCGATCTTGTCGAAGGCACACTCAACAATCAACAAAGGCCACCTGTTAAAAGCCGTGATGGAAAACGCACGCTCTATCGTGGCCAACCACTCCCGCATTTCAATGAAGTCGACCAATGTGCTGGGCTCGATGGCTTGATGACTTATCGCGTCCACAAAACACTTAAACAGCCGGTCGAAAATACGCTTCATGATCTTCGCTGGGGTGACTGGGATGAATCGGGAACGACCGACCAATATGTCTGGGTATTTCTTATTAGTGGTAGTGTCCCTCCTGCGCATTTGATTGGTGGCTGGAGTGGCGCAACAAGTTACCGTCAGCCCGCGATGTATTTTCCTAACGGCGGGGGTACGATACAGGGAGTTTCCAAACCTGGAGAAATTGTTTGGTCGAGAATTTTTGTCGCGAACAACCGTCTCCACATGGACATTGGTCGCGCGGGCGTTGTCAAACTTCCTGAGTCTGAAACACAGCGGAGGCTCGACGCAACAACACCGCAATGGCCAATCATGCATGCGGTCACCTACGGAGTCAGCCGAGACCAAATGATGGCAAGGCACCAAAGCAACCACATTCAAGTTGCCTACGCTCATTCCGCTCAGGATGCGGACAAGGCCGCTCTAACTAAGGCGGCCATGGCGAAACATCTCGGAATGGTGGTTAACTTATGTGGGCAAAAGGCGGATGGCAGCGAGTGGACAAGCTAGTATCCATCGCCAATCCCTAACGAATTCTTTGGAAAGCAATTCTTTGGAAAGCGAACGGTCTCTGGAAAACCAATCCAATGGAAGCTTGAGTTCATTCATCTTCAATTAGCCTTTTTATAATAAACATGTCCCCTCTCCGCGCGGAAGTAATCTCAATCGGCGACGAAATGACCAGTGGTATTCGTCTCGATACCAACTCGCAGTGGCTGAGTAGCCAATTGGGAGAAATTGGTATCGAAGTTGCCTTCCACTCCACCGTCGGCGACAACCTAGAAGACAATGTCGATGTTTTCCAACACGCGGCCAACCGGGTCGACCTCATAATTGCCACCGGTGGCCTCGGCCCGACCGCCGATGATTTAACGCGACTCGCGATCGCCAAAATGGCTGGCGTTCCTTTGGTTACTCATCCGGAGATACTGACCCACATTCGTTCGATGTTTGAATCTCGGGGCCGCGAGATGCCCGAAAACAATTCTATTCAGGCAGAATTTCCCCAAGGCGCAAATCCTATCGCCAATCCAGAAGGGACTGCTCCCGGAATTGATTTTCGAACGCAGCGAAAAAACGGACATGCTTGCCGAATCATCGCTCTTCCCGGCGTCCCCGTCGAGATGAAACAAATGTGGGCTCAATCCGTTGAACCGAGCCTAAGAGAACAAGCAGGAAATTCCTCCCTCATTCATCACCACACTCTTCATTGTTTTGGTTCGGGTGAAAGTCATATTGAATCCCTACTCCCCAATCTCGTTCAACGCGGACGAGATCCCCAGGTAGGAATTACAGCCAGCTCGGCGACCATTTCTCTGCGAGTTTCGACCAGCGGATCCACCGAGGCCGATTGCATGAAAAAAATGCAACCAACCATAGAGACGATTCGACGAACCCTTGGCTCGCTTATCTTTGGTGAAAACGGGATCGAACTCCAACAGGTCGTCCACAATCTTTTGACGACTGAGCAACAAAAACTTGCGATAATCGATGCTGGACTCAATGGGGTCGTTGGTGAGCGCCTAAGCCAAATACCCCACTCAGAAATATTGATCCGTGCCAACGAAACCCGCGAACAAATGCCAGAGCCTGATGAGCTTGGATTCGTCATTGAATCGAGCGGCGCAACACTTGGGGTTGCCATTGGCCCAATCGACCGCAAGCCTGAGTTAGTCCAAAATGGACAATCGTTTTATCAAGTCATGCTCTTTGACACGCAAACATTCCAACGGACTCAATTTCGATACAGTGGCCATTCGGGATGGCGAGAAGAACGCGCCGTAAAAGAAGTCCTTAATCATTTACGGCTTTACCTTGATTCAATTCGAAACCAGTAGAATCCAGTAGATCGGCATTTTATTTTTTCCAGATCGGAAAAGTGCGCGTTACTCGCCAAGACTTCTCTCTGGTGCCTGACTAGATTCAAGCCCTATTCCGAGGATTGCGGCAATGGCAATTGCGGCAGTTTCTACTCTCAAGATAGATGGACCAAGTCGCACTGGTTGAAAACCCAACTCCTGTGCAAGCTTATTTTCTCCGTCCTCGAACCCCCCTTCAGGGCCGATTGCCACAACTATTTCAACCGGCATTTCATCCAAACATTGGCCCGATACATCCAGAATCGCCTGGCCTTGATAAGGATCGGCAATGAGTTTAAGCGCAGAGTCTTCGACGATTTTCGTTAAATTATCGAGCGTCGACTCGTTCTCGATTTTCATCAATCGATTTCGACCACATTGCTTCGAGGCTTCCACCACCTGTTTTTGTAACCGCTGCACAACCTTTTCATTTGCAACCGCAACTGAACGACTGGATTTCAGCGGAATGAGACGCTCGACCCCTAGTTCAACGAGCTTTTCAACCAGCACTTTCTGACGATCCCCTTTAGGCAGTGCCACCGCAAGTGTGATGTTTGCCGTGATTCCTCGCGGAGCAACCCGTTGATTTTTAATACTGAGCCATAATCGTTTCTTCTCAACCTGATCTATCAGCGCTTCGTACTCAGTCCCCGTCCCATCAAAGAGCACGATTTGATCACCCGCGTTAAAACGCATGACCTGAATTGCATGCCGCGCCTGCTCCCCTTCCAGCATAATCTTGCCGTTAATTGGGGTGGATTGCGTAAAAAAACGGTAAGACATCTACCAAGCCTGCTAGTTTGATCTGGTGCAGTGTTCTCTATCAGTTAGACTATTCGAGAACTTAATTGTAGCGACAGACGCAAGCTCCGATTTCATAAACCAATCGGTTCTCTATTTTTTATTCCGAATTCACAAGCGAACGTTATGCCTGAAATAGTTTATCCTCAGGAATCTGGCGAGCCAGTCGTCGTCGACCTTAAAGATCCGTATTGGGCGGCTTTTTTAGCATGGATCTGGCCCGGGGCAGGCCACTTCTACCAAAAGAGGTATGCAAAGGGCTTCTTGTTTATGATCTGTATCCTGAGCACCTACTTTTTTGGTCTCGGAATCGGTCAGGGGCGCGTCGTTTATGCCTCCTTTAAACCAGGTAATTTGCGTTGGCAATTTGTCTGTCAATTAGGCGTTGGTGCTCCTGCCCTGCCAGCGATCATTCAGTCGATGAAAACAAAAAAGGGGGGTGATCCCTATTGGATTCTTTGCGAGCGATTTCCTGCGGACTACCCCAATTCGAGCTTGGCGTTTCATAAAATCACACCCGAAAACAACAATGACTATACAGGTGAAACCATCAAAGATGGGTTTATGGCTCCGCCTGGAGGTATGAACAACCCCCGTGCCCGCTCTCGTGTTCAAACAGACACACTGGGGCGCTGGCATTTCGAAGGGAAACACTACTTCGAAATGGGTACCTTGTTCACTGTCATCGCCGGCCTCCTAAACTTACTTGCTGTTTACGACGCATTTTGTGGGCCTGCAATCATCACACCTGCACAGCGAGAGATGCTCGAAGCAAAGAAAAAGAAGAACAAGAAAAAATCAAATGAGTAACGACCCCATCTGAATTTTACTTTGATCTTAACGAGTCAACTCTCCTCTAAACAATTTGTCGGTAAACCCATGAACGTTTTTTCAATTGCAAATCTTGACCACCTATTATTGGCCGCAATTCCGCAGATCTGGTATGCACTTCCGTTGATCGTTGTGGTTAGCCTCGTTTATGGTGCGACTCGCCACGAAAATCTGCGAGAAATACTTGCTCATTCCTTGCGAAATGCAATTTGGTGCGTTGGGTTTATGGCGATCATTTTCTTTTTGATCTGGATCGTTGGCTTCTGGAATTAGTACCGATTTTGCGATTCCATCATCGCCCCGCTTAGATCATTATTTTTGAAAATCTTATCAAAGGTAGTTGATTTCTAGTGCTCCCACGGCAATCATTGCCACGGGCATTGATTGGGAGAGTATTATGCGTTCGGAAACAATTGCGAGTCGCTTGAACTCGTCGCCGCTCAACAGATTCCACAAACTCCTGAACCAATCCGGTTTGGGCTACCTCCTGTTTTTTACCTTCTATTGCTTAGCCGGAACTGCAACCGCACAAACAGCAACGCCGACTGAAATTAATGACCACCTACAGGCGGGTGAATTCTCGGTTGCCCTCAAGCTCGCAGATTCGCTGCCAAATCAATCTCGCGACCAGTGGCTTTCAAAAATTTCCGAACACCAATTTAGCTCGGGTGCGTACCAAACGGCCTATGATACAGCCGGCATGATTGATGGCGAACTTACTCGCTCCGAATCGCTCTCCGGTCTTTACTCAAATCATAATAACTCTGCGTCCGCTCGCGGAGGAATTACGGAATCAGATTTCCAGCCGTTAATCGATCTAATTCAGGGAACGATCCAGCCTGATTCCTGGCAGGATACTGGACAGGGCCTTGGCACAATCCAAGCCTTTCCGGCAGGCGTTTTCGTTAACTCCGAAGGCGTTTTGTCCAAAATCAGAGAGCGAAAAGTCAGTGGTGCTGCCGAGGCGTGGCGGCAAACGGCATCCGCAGCTAAGTCGGAAGCAATAACATGGTCGAGTCCCCTTCGAAAAGTTTCACTCCCACGACTGGAGAGGGCGGCCCAATTACTTACCGCACGAGGTCAGTCACTCGAGGAATCAATGCAGAACCTCGCTGGCCTTTATGCAATTACCCATTTAATTTTTTATCCGGAAACAGGAGATATCGTCATTGCCGGACCTGCGGGTCCTTGGGAATTCGATGAACACCAACGAGCCATCAACTCGCGCTCGGGGAAGCCCGTATTGCAACTTGATGATCTGGTCAATTGCCTCCGGAATGCCAACACCCATGAAGGAAAATTTGGTTGCTCTATCACACCGCGTCAAGAAAATTTAATTGCAACCAAAAACTTTCTTACCTCGACGTCACTTACGGGACGTCAATGGTCTGACAAGGCAAAGTCAACACTTGGTGATCAGGACATCGATGTCTTTGGAATTCCACGGGGCACTCACACTGCGAGGGTTCTCGTAGAAGCGGATTATCGAATGAAGCTTTTGGGCATGGGTCTGGAAAAAAGCATTCCAGAAATACCTAGTTACATGGATAGACTAAAACTAAAACCTGACGGAACCCTGCCATCATTTTCCGTCGTTCGCTGGTGGTTCACCCTAAACGATCAACCCGTTTTGGCGAATCCCGATGAAACCGTTTTTACTTTTACCGGATCAAGCGTCAAAGTGCTAAGTGAAAATGAATTCGTCAGTGACAATGGGGAGCGAATTCACACTGGAAAATCCGATATTCCAACACGGGGCTTTGCCCGTGACTTTACGAGTTACTTTACTGAAATATCAAAAAAGTACCCGGTTTACGGCCAGCTGAAAAACATTTTTGATCTCGCACTCGTTGCAGCGATTGTTCGTCAAAAAACCGACGCCGTCGAGAACCGGTGGGAGCAGACTTTCTTCGGTACTCCACAGGAACCAATCAACTCGAACCGACTCCCGTCGCAGGTGGTTTACCCAATGAAAAATGATCGCGTTGCCACCGCAGTCCAATCCGTAGTCAGCGAGAAACACTTACGCTTACGCAAAAAGAAAGCCAACCGTGACTTCCACATCCTTGGGGTTAGCGGCGGTGTTTCTGTCTCCTCGGCCGATCGATTAACAGAAGCGATTATTCAAAAATCAAACTCCAAACTGGATGCCCGTTTAAAGAACCAAACACCAGATTCGCAGGTGCAACGCTGGTGGTGGGATTAGGTGACCGCGTCCCTAAGCCCCATCAAAGTTGCATGTGATAATCCATCGCTACCGAAATAGATTATCATCGGCAAAAGGGTGGATTGGCGAATCAAGTTTGGGCTTCGGTTGCGAATCTAAACAGGCTCTGGCAAACGCAAGATCCTGCTTGGACGTGATCTTGATGTTAAAAATAGAACCTTTGACAATCGAGATGGGATGACCTAATTCCTCGGCAAGTTGAGACTCATCCGTCGGTTTTAAATCGCCTCGATCTGCAAACATTGAAATGAGTAATTCTCGTTCGAAAACCTGCGGAGTTTGAGCCTCGTAAAGATGAGTCCGATCGACTGTCCTATCTACGGCACTGCCGTTCTTAGATAATTTTAAAGTGCTCGTGACTGGAATGGCAGGGATTACGGCAGGATTCGTTTTTGAGGCATTGAAAACGACCTCAATTAAATCCGCATTGAGACAAGGTCGGGCGGCGTCGTGAATCACCACATGCGTTGAATCAGAGTTCACCTTGTCCAACGCATTTTGGACTGAGTCTGAACGCTCTGCACCACCGAGTGCAACCTCGACACCGAGTACAGCCAGATTAGGACCATACTTCGCGAGAAACTCTTCTTTATCCTCAGGTGAAATAACGATAATGACTTGCTTTACGTCATTGCGTTTCAAAAACAACTCAGCAGAGTAAAGCCAAACTGCTTTACGGTTTAGTAGTGCAAATGGCTTCTTATAATTCGGATCACGAAACCGGCTACTTTTACCCGCCGCAGCGAGGATCACTGAAAACTTTGGCATACGACCTTCGCTGTATTGCTAGGTGTTAAAACAAATGTCTGTGTGAGACTAAAGCAGTCAACCGTCTCCATCAAGTACCACGCTTTTTAAGTCTCCTAGTTTAGTTTACCCCGAAACGTTTAGTCCGAAACTCTTTAAAATTAGATAACCCGCCGAACTATCGATACCGCCAATCGTGAGATTCGAACACTCAAAAACCCCCATTGCCTACGATACTCGATATCGGCACGACCCCGTCAATTTGCAAATCGTGATGCGAAAACGCAAGGTTTCGACAACTTGTAGACTTTCCCCAAAAGGATCAATTTCTCTGGATCCGATAAATTAAGCACGCCGCGGTAATTGCATTTGCCTCTTACCTTACGTATTCCCATTAAAATAACCGAAGCGACTGTGCACCCCTAAGCTTCGTATCTATTATTAGCCTGGAGTTCAGCAAAACGATGGCACAGATCTCTCCTAAAGCATGCCTATTGTTGCTTTTGTTAATTTTTCAATATGTTGGTGCGACCGAAACAGCCTGTGCTGACCAGTCGAATGCGGCAGTCTCCGCTGCGATACAGTTAGGTAGAAGTGATCCCAACTCAACTCGACCGGCACAGCTTGCGGATCAAGCTCTAAATTCAAACCGCATCCTTAGTGCAAGTAACCGTGGCAGCAACGACCTTCATGGATCAACCAATCCCCTGAGAACGATCAGTCCCCCGCGACCGCGTCCAAACAACGAACGCCCGTTAATTCAAAAAAACGATGCTGAACAGCCACTTGCGCAACTGCTTAGTAAGGTCCTCCGGCAGTCAAAGCAACGATTTCAACACTCAAATCAGCAGATTCAAATGGCTCTTGAGCCGATTGAGAGGTTGATTCAAGGCAAGTTTGAAGAAACCGTTTCCGATTTTTGTAGACAGCAGATCATTCCACAATTAAGTTCCCTCAACACTCAATTAAGATCTACATTTTCCGATCGATTGAATCAGCCCACTCCGCCAGCGACCGAAACCCTTCCACCGGTTCGCCTCTCCACATCCTCAACCAATCCGGCCCCCTCAGCAAAACTAAACAACGTGCAATTAGTATTTCTCCCGGCTGAAGCCGGCGACAATTACTGGCAATACTATCAAGATTGTGACCGCTGGGGTGTTACGTTTTCCGAACTGGAAGTAGCCACCCGAAAGGCTAACGAAATGAAAATCGCGAGTCAGTCGATTGCAACTAAAGCACATTCAATCAGTTATCGTAAGCTCAAAAAAGTGGAATCGCAGGAGCAGCCTGCAGTTCAAGGAAACAACTTGTTGAAAGAGCACTTATTTAAAAGATCCAACGATTTCATAGTAGCCTTAGAAGAATTTGCCGAATTGACGACCGTATTAATCTCAAGGCTTCGCACTAAAACCGATCACTTGATGGCTGTCCTAGAATTTCAAGCGGTAGAAAGCCATTTGACGGAATACCGACTAATCAGATCTAAAAACAGATCCAAAATTCGAATTGCAAACCAATTTGATATCCTCGCGATAGGCATCGGTTGTATATCCCGGGCAATTAAACAGACCGAGGAAACGCATGAGGACGAGCCACAGGCCTCAAATCCTCTTCAGAATTCGCCAGAGCAGGAAATCTCCGAGTAGACGAGGACGTTTCGAGGTGGAGGCGGGTTCGCTTGACTCAAACCATTCGATTCCGATCAACCGAAAATAAAGTCATGGCTATACGATCGCCGCGGCTCGCTCCGAGCAAAAAACCAAGTTTCCGCGCGCCTTGGGGCAAACTTGACGAATTTTTTCACCAAGCCCGCTGAGAGTGTTCCCTTGGGCTGTCTCAAATTCGGTAATCACGTCGCGGCTTCCTCGGTTCTATTCCCAATCGCAGAACTGGCCATTCAAC
>JAPOIJ010000252.1 GCA_029979005.1 Planctomycetota bacterium
CATCTTCTACCTCAATCCTTTGATGAGCTAACGTCGCGGTTTGGGCGGACAATGATTTCACCGGACCCATTAGCCAAATCAACAAATCAACGCTGTGGATTGCTTGATTCATCAATGCTCCACCGCCATCGAGCGCCCAGGTCCCTCGCCACGCACCGCTGTCGTAGTATTCCTGGGTGCGGAACCATTTAACGTAAGCATCCCCCAGTGAAAGTGTCCCAAACTTTCCTCCGTCGATCGCTTTCTTAAGCGCCTGGCTGGCTCCGTGAAAACGGGATGGAAATATTGTAGAACAAACCACGTTGTTCCGTTTGCACGCCTCAATAATTTTATCACAACGCTTCAATGTCACTTCCAGAGGCTTTTCAATAATGACATGCTTCCCAGCATTCGCGGCAGCCACGGCCGGTTCCATATGCGCGCCACTGGGCGTACAAATTGTCACGATATCGACGTTGGGATCCGCCAACATTGCATCCAAATCGGAATACGCAACCCCACCGAATTCATTGGCAAGACGTTCCGCTGACTCCAGTCGATTATCAAAACATGCAACAAACTTCGCCCCCCGAATTTCTTCGATCGCCCGGGCATGAAAGTTCGATATCATTCCACAACCAACAATCCCAAAACCTGTCGCCATAATTTACTACCCACACAAATATAAATTTTTAATTACTATTGCAAACCAAAAAGTAGATTCTGGTTTTCCCTAATTCACGGCCCCGGTCGCCGGTGCATCTCCAAACAAAACCTGCAAGGTGAACCAAAACATTGTAAATCCGTTTAACATCATATGTAAAACAATACAGGAGATAAGGCTCCCCGTTTTACGATACAGATAGCCTAGAACGAGGCCGAAAAAGAACAGAGTGATTGGTGCCGGTCCTTGACCAACATGCGCTAACCCGAACAAAGCCGAACTAATTACCATTGGCCAATAGGAATTCGACCGCCGACTCCAATTCCCCGCTAAGTTTGCATCTCCTTCACCTTCCAGCAGATTCCCACGAGGTGAGCTGGGAGCTGGTGGCTCATAAGGGGTGCCCGAAAAACCAGGAGGAATAATATCCTTGGTTTGACCACCATCTTTTTTTAGAATCGCGCTATCCCAACCGCCAACCAAAACTCCATCGTAAATACTTCTGCCGATTCGTTGTAACCAACCCTGTAATACACCCCGAAAAATAATTTCTTCACAAATCGGCGCTACGACAACCGCACTCAACCAGGATGCTCCAATCACCCACAGGGTCGGTTTATCAGCCAACATTTCAAGTGTGTCGTGCTGGTAATCGAGGAACTGAGTGATCGTCCATTGGAAAAAAAGAATCAAGGGGATTGCCATCACACCAGCCCCTAGTCCAAGAATAATATCATTGGGATGTCTTCGCCAAAGGCCTGCAAAGAGCGAGATCGCACCGTACCGCAATCGATAAACAAGCAGGGTAAGAAAGACGCAAGTGAAAAGCCCAACTGCACTCGCAGCGGAATACATGGCTTGGTCATTGCCCTCTAATTTCGAAATTTCACTAATTTCAATTCCGAGGATTTGGCAAATCGACCAAGCTGGAACTAAATTCCCAACGGCCATGAAAAAATAGAGCAGAATCAAGTCGAGGAAACCGAAGGGAATGCCTCGCTGATCTCGCGGCTCGATTAAATTCCCGCCGGCCGCGACCCGACGTAAATTAAGCACCCAGAGCAAAATCCCCGCCAGAAAGAACGCGGATGTGGTAACTGTGAATGCAGTTTCTAACATTTACAAAGCCAAACGTAGCAGTTCTAAGGAGCATGTGATTTGGATTAAGTGAGGCACAACTCGCCCAATCGTCAGCCGTCGAGATTGAAGCAAGCCTACTACTTTAGATAGGCACCAGCCGCTTTCATATAAAGCAAACCGGAGTGAACCGTAGAAATTACCGAGAGCCAAACCGACCCGACAATGGTAATATCAAGCCACATCGGAAGCGACTGACCTTCCGGCGACAATACCGCGAGGCCGACTAGACAAGCACCCACGGCCACACATTGAAAACCCATTTTCAGTTTTCCAGCCATCTTGGCGGAAAAGTCTCCTCCCGCGCCTTCAATCATTGAACGGAGGACGGTTACCAGTAGTTCCCGGCCCACTACCACAACGGCCATCCAACCTGCGATCTTTCCATACCACGTGAAATCAGCTTCCATTTCCACCGCTAATAAAATGTAAGCGCCACAAATTAAAATTTTATCACAGAATGGGTCTAAAACCCTTCCCAGCTTGGTCACCATGTCGTACTTCCGTGCGTACCATCCATCCACCCAGTCAGTACCAGCGGCAATCACGAAAACGACAAGACCGGCCCAATACAACTTCAATGGCAACAATATGAAAAACGCCACTGCCAGAGCCAATCTCGCGGCAGAGATTTTATTTGGAACATTAAAGATTTCGCTGCTCGTTACCGGTTCGTCTGAATTATTCATAAATCAATCACAATTCGATTTTTGCTAGCCAACTCCCGAAAAATATAGATTATCGGTTCGCGAAACGGTTCGCTATCCCCGACGATGTCAAAACACGACTCGACAACCCACCAATTCCCACAGTAAACTCCGAATTATCAAGGCATCTGCCTCATTGCAAAATCAAAAGCACCCACCGATTTCTGAAAATTCCATGAATCTACAAGAATTCAAAACAGCCCTTGCCGACCATTCCGATCACGAACTCTGCATTCAATTTGATTCCGGAATTGTTCTTCCACCACATTTTCACGTTACTGAAGTTGGCAAAGTAACCAAAGATTTTGTGGATTGCGGAGGTACGCGGCGCACGACCGTCTCTTGCGTTCTGCAGACCTTTGTCGCAACAGATTATGACCATCGGTTAAAGACCGACAAGCTTAGCACGATTATTGACAAAGCATCTGCACTCGAATTGGACGCGGCGACTCCGATCGAAATCGAGATTCAGACAGACACCATTGGTACCTATGCCGTCACGGACTCCTTTGCCTCGGATGGAAAAGTTACCTTTACAGTCGGTTCCAAACAGACCGCCTGCCTTGCACCCGACAAATGCGGAATTGAGAACGTGCCCACACTTGAGGTAACCACTGCTGAAACATCGGCTGAAGAATGTGGCGACACCGGTTGCTGAGGGTAGTTTTCTAACCTCGGTCGAGGTTCTTTTAAAAACTGTTTCCGCTCTTGCGGAAAATCCTAATGGTATCCGGCTCAGGACCTTTAGGATCGAAACAAAATTGTTGGCTACTTCGGATCACCGACGGCAACAGCGATCAAGTCATAATCCTGAAACGTGACAATTTCACACGGAACCAACGCTCCCGGAAAAAGTTCTGCTTCAGTTTGCGTCACGAAGACGACCGCGTCGACATCCGGAGCGTCACCAAAGCTACGCCCCATCCACGCCCCCGGTTGGTCTGGGACGGGTTGATCGATAATCACGTCCATTGTTTTTCCAACGCAAGATTCGTTGTAATCAAACATGATCTGCTGTTGAACCGCCATTAAGCGACTGCGCCGTTCTTCTTTAACCTCATCAGAAAGATGACCATCCATTCGTGCTGCCGGCGTATCCGGTTCGTGTGAGTAAGTAAATACTCCCATTCGCTCAAAATGATGACGCTTGGTAAAGTCAATTAACTCTTGAAACTGAGCCTCAGTCTCGCCCGGGAATCCCGTAATGAATGTCGTGCGTAAAACGAGATTAGGAATCAATTCTCGCATTCGGCGAATTTGTTTTTCTGCCAACTCAGCCGTCACTCGCCTCGACATACGTTTCAGCATTACGTTTTCGGCGTGCTGCAGCGGCATGTCGATGTAAGGCAGTATCTTTTCCGAGCGAGCAATGACCTCCAGCAAATGGTCGTCAATGTACATCGGATAAAAATACATTAAACGAATCCACTCAAGCCCCTTAACTTCGTTAAGTTTGGTCAACAGTTCCGCTAATCGCGGTTCACCATACAGGTCGATTCCGTAATAAGTCGTATCCTGGGCGACAATAATTAATTCACGCACACCTTGATCGGCCAATTGCTGGGCTTCGGCGAGGACCTCTTCAATAGGCTTCGTTGCGTGTTTCCCTCGCATTTTAGGAATCGCACAAAACGTGCAAAGTCGATCGCAGCCTTCAGATATCTTTAGGTAAGCAAAATGTTTGGGTGTTATCTGCAGGCGATCCTGATCTGGAAGAGCGCGTATTGGCGCTGGTTGAAAAACATTTCGCTGCTCGGCTTGATCGCCCAGCAAGCGATCAGCGATTTTGGTGATCTCCTCGCGCCCAAAAACACCAATCAATGAATCGATGTCTGGCCGCTCTTCCAGCAACTGTTCTTTCTGCCGCTCTGCCAGACACCCCGTGACAATGACTCCTTTTGTCTTGCCGGCTTTCTTCAACTCCAGCATCTCATCGATGGCACCGAAAGACTCTTCTCGTGCCTGCTCGATAAATCCACACGTATTTACAACAACAAAATCACTTTGCTCGGGGTCAGCAATCAGCTCATAGCCATCGAGCTTTAGCAAACCCATCATTCGCTCGCTGTCGACCGTATTTTTGGGGCAACCGAGGCTAATGAAGGAATAGCGGCCTTTGAAATCATTGCCTTGTGGCGGTGTTTTATAATCGATGGACAAAGTAATTCTCTTATTGCCGGTTAGGTACACGTACGCGTGGGCGAAACAATTTCCTTTCGCTCAAAGACCGAAGTCAGATATTACCTTTTCCAATCCAAACTCGGGAGGTCCAAAACAGGGGTTTC
>JAPOIJ010000224.1 GCA_029979005.1 Planctomycetota bacterium
CAACCATTGCCTCCCCTTCTTATTCAAAAAACATTAGCGCAAAAAATGAGTGGGTTTTGTTTATCCGCCTCTTTTGGTAATTTAACTTATCAGCTCAAAGATTAATCGAGGAACCCGACTAACTCTTGCGAGCGACTTGGCTGTTGAAGTTTTCTAACTGCCTTTGCCTCAATCTGTCGAATACGCTCTCGAGTCACTTTGAAAATGTGGCCCACTTCTTCCAGCGTATAGCTATATCCGTCACCGAGCCCGTAGCGAAGTTTAATGATCTCGCGTTCACGGTAGCTAAGTGTCTTCAAAACATCCTGAATCCGTCCACGCAGCATCTCTTGCGACGCACCAATTGACGGACTCTCGGCTTCACCATCAGGCAAAAGGTCACCAAAATGGCTATCTTCACTGTTGCCAACAGGGCGATCAAGGCTGATTGGATAACGACTCATCGCAAGCACACGACGTGCTTCGTCAATGGTTGTTTCGCTTCGTCTTGCGACTTCTTCAAGAGTTGGCTCACGCCCTAGTTCCTGAAGCAACTGCCGCGAAACCGTTCGAACCCGTGACATGGTCTCAACCATGTGCACTGGAATTCGAATCGTTCGACTCTGATCCGCTACAGCACGGGTAATCGCCTGACGAATCCACCAAGTTGCATAGGTACAAAACTTGAATCCACGACGGTATTCAAATTTATCAACCGCACGCATCAATCCAGCATTCCCCTCTTGGATCAGATCGAGGAAGCTCAGGCCACGATTACGATACTTCTTTGCAATAGAAACGACCAATCGCAGGTTACCTTCGGAAAGCTCTCGCTTTGCCTTTTGATACTTTGTGTAAATATCGCGAAGGTACTTCACTCGATTCCGCAGGCTTGTGGGGGATTCCTGACAAGCCAGCAAGATCGTTCGCATTTCTTGAATCCAAGCTTCACGCTCAATCGCGGGCTTCCGCAACTTCTTGTGCTCTTTGATCTTGCCCATTAACTCGTCAACACGAGCACTGAAATCTTCAATCGTACGAATCATCAATTCGATACGCTGTGTTCGCAAACCGAGTTCTTCGATCAAACGAACGGCTCGACGACGACGGCGAGCCAGATTTTTCCAAGCAGTTTTCCGCCGGGCCTGGGTGTGCGACTTCGAGAATGCGGTCAAAAAATCGTGACGATTCCGCTTTAGCAAAACAGAAAGCGTATTGAGGTTATGGGGAATTCGACCAAGAATCTGCTCTTTTTCGAGCCGATCAGTCACCGAAACCTGAACCGTTCGATCAAACGGCAGTTCTCCACGGTGAACTCTTACGAGGGTCTTGTAAGCGTAACGAATGACGTAATCGCATTCGAGCAATTTCGTACGAAACTCTCGTCGCGTCTCTTCAATTCGTTTCGCTAAAGTGATTTCTTCGGTTCGTGTCAGAAGTGGAATCTCACCCATTTGAGTTAGATACATCCGAACCGGGTCATCTGACCATGATTCAGCTTCATCTACACCGGCAACCAACTCTTCACCGTCACTCTTGGCAGCGGTGGCATCAGTCGGAACCGGAGGGCTCGCTTCAACTACTTCTTCAAATCGCTTGGGGGCAACACGTGTCCGTGTTGCATCATCGTCTTCTAGCAGTGCATCGTACAATTTAGCACTCCTGCGCAAAGGTTTTTAAAAATGTTTCCATTGTGAGGCGGAAGCGGTTAATCACAATCTCAACCTGAGGCAGGTCAAAATGCATACTGTGATGGATCCAAGTTTGCCTTCACACCGAATCTTAAAAGGGTACTGTTTGGTTCGTGTGAAACCGTCGTAAAGGTTAATTTTCAGCAAGTTCCAAGCAGCAAATCGGGTTGGCATTCAGCAAGTGCTGATTAAACCGTTCGTCGGAATTAATCCCAAAATCCTCGTGGAGAAATCGCAACATACCGCGAACCCCAACAACATCTTGTGTTTAATTTCCTAACCAATTCGTTTCAAAATAAGCTCGCTCTACTCGGTTAGCAGAGGTGGCCTCGACGCCTGCCGAAGTCAGCCCATCAAAACGAATCAACAGTCCTGTCCCATTTCCTGACTGCGTAAAATCTATACCAAATTCTCGCACCGGTTTTGACCAGATCTTCTGGTCGGTTGGATTCAATGTCACTCATTTATTAAGGAGACGCGTCGCCCTAAAAAGACGCTAGACCTTGGGTGGACTGTGGATACAGCAGAGTCTCGAATCGCAGTTGTACAATTGTAACTGTCGGATATTCATAGTCCAGCTAAAAAAGACTTCAATCTATGTATTTTTATACCCAGATACGGCTTAAATGATAACTTCTTCCGGTTCCACCAGTGGAAGGTGATGAATTTGGTTGATTCGAAAACACAACGCCACTCAACTTCTCTGAAAAACAATCCGAACAACCAGAAAAGTCACCGATGGACGATTTTTTTCTCGCTTCCCAACCGATTCCCTACGAACGGGTGAGATGTAGAATCCGTAACGGAAATTGCTAAACTCGACAGGAATTACCCGGTTAGCCCAAAAACACGCAATTCAGTTGCTATACTGGGTAGAGCTTACCGGCTCCGACCGATCTGTGGAGCTTCCCTAGAGAGGACACCCCGAACAGTTAGCCAACTAACTATTAGCAACCAACCTATTTGAAAAGCTAAGCTGGAACCCAATGCCGTCTAAATACTCACTTCCATGTGCTCACTGCGGTCACTGTTTCGAAGTCATTCCCAAACAGGCTGGCCAGGAATTAACCTGCCCGGAATGCGGTAAACAATCCGAAGTCCCCATGCTGCGGAAAATGAAACTCCTGGAGCTTGCCGAGGACGAATCGGCACAAAACACAAACAAAAGAGTCAAAAAAAGTGGTAGTTTCAACATGCTTTTCTCAATCGGCGTGTTTGCTGCGGTACTTTTAGGCGGATCGGGTTATTGGCTGTACGGGTACGCTGGAAGCATGGTGACTGAAATTGACCGAGAACTTCGCACCGAGCAGCACGACGAATTTGTCGACGGGTTAGAACCATCTCAAGTCGTCACCTACTACAAAGATTTGAGAATTGATAGTGGTCTCGGCGAGTGGTACGAACCAAATTACGTTCGCTATAACAAGCAAGCAGCGATTCTAACCAACACTTCTTACGTTCTAATGGCACTCGGCGGTATTTTCCTCGCCTGCTCCATCAGCATGGTCGCATTGATTGCATTGAAACGTTAGGGCCTGATTTCGTTTCACTCACCGCGAGAAGCATTCGCGCGTTTGCGAGCGTTTTTTCCTTTTCTTTGGGGCCTTCGACGTTTAGCGCCAGATTTAGTCGCCCCGGTTCCACTCGCAACCCGCTTTCCTCCTGCGGTTCCTTTGCCGGATTCTCTCGAAGAACTTTCTCCCGCCCCCATCCGAGAGCTTTCTCCTGTTCTTGCACTTTTGACAGCACTCGCCTTTTCCGTTCGCACGCGACGACGTCGACGCTTCGTTGTCCGTTTTCCTTTTTCGTTACCGGCCGACTCATCTCTCGCCCTTCGACTGCCCGCCCCCTTACGAGATCGTTCTCCTTGAGACGTTCCTGAGCGAGCTCCACCTGAGGACTTTCTTCCCGTCCGGCCTCGCGTTGACTTGGGGCCAGAACTCGGCAAGTTCACTGACAATTCTTGATTGACTGGAATCTCATGATCAATCAGTTTTTCAATCGACTTTAAATCTCCCTGATCACCGGAACTACAAAATGAAATAGCAATTCCCTTCGCACCGGCTCGGCCTGTCCTGCCAATCCGATGAACATAGGCTTCCGGTTCCATCGGCAAATCGAAATTAACTACATGAGTTACTCCTTCAATGTCAATTCCGCGAGCAGCAACGTCGGTCGCAACCAGAATCTTTACGAATTGATTTCGAAACGCATCGAGCGCCCGTTGCCTCGCATTCTGCGATTTATTTCCATGAATTGCGGCAGCCTTAAGCCCTGCCTTATTCAAACGTTCAGCTACAAAATTCGCTGAACGTTTCGTTTTCGTAAAAACGATTGCGC
The DNA here is from genome assembly GCA_029979005.1 of Planctomycetota bacterium. Lineage (GTDB taxonomy): Bacteria > Planctomycetota > Planctomycetia > Pirellulales > Pirellulaceae > Mariniblastus. The sequence goes on from JAPOIJ010000224.1 coordinate 4,011, forward strand.
GCAAATTATCACGTGAAGAAAGAATTTTCTGCAATAAATCAGACTTACCTTTGCGGGAGACAAAAATAACCTGCTGTTTAATCTTTTTTACGCTTCGAGTTTTCGGCGTCACATCCACTTTTACGGGATCGACTAACAACGTGTCCGTTATTTCAACAATTGCAGGTGCCATTGTTGCCGAGAAAAACAATGACTGCCTCTTCGCCGGTAGTTCGCGGATAATCCGTTTGATGTCCGGCATGAACCCCATATCAAGCATGCGGTCCGCTTCGTCAAGAACGAACACTTCGAGCTTGTCGAGCTGAATAAAACCCTGATTCATCAAATCTAACAATCGGCCCGGAGTCGCAATTACAATGTGAGCGCCGCGTTGCAGTGAGCGTACTTGAGAGGTCTGGCTAACGCCTCCATAAACCAAAGCGTGACGCAGTTTTAAATGCTTACCATAAGTCGCAAAACTAGCCCCGATCTGCACGGCCAATTCACGAGTCGGCGCCAATACAAGCGCGAAAGGACGCTTCGCTTTGGCAGATCGATTCTGCAAGCCAAGCCGATTGAGAATTGGCAATGCAAAAGCAGCCGTCTTACCGGTCCCCGTTTGAGCACAACCTAAAACGTCTCGGCGTTTGAGAGCAACCGGGATGGTTTGAGATTGAATGGGTGTAGGGGTTTTGTAATTCTCCCCCGCAATGGCTCGCTGCAACGGCTCAATTAAATTTAACTCGGTGAAGGTCTTCAATAGTTTTCCTTTAAGAACCCGCAAAGACCATTCACTAATTTCAATTCAGTGACGGGTGCTTGGATTCAACAGAAGTCGCAATTCGTGGCATCTTCGACGCCCTTGCCGGAACCAACTGACCAATATTAAACGATAGATCAGCGGAGTAGCGCCCGTTTTTCAGAGTTGAAAAACATGGACAGCCCAACAGTCTACACCTTGCCCGAAGTCCTCATAGTGCAAAAACAAAGATCATCAGAGATATTCTCAACAACAAACACACAAATCTGTTCCACTTCACTTCCTGAAATACTAGAATCCGTCGAACTTACATATGCTTTACTTCTCCCTTTCCCAAGCTTCAGACCGCCTTCAACATGCTCAATTCCAACTGCTCACCTCATGTTTTTTTAAATCATTGGCTCATTTATTTGGGTGCGATGACACTGATAACCACCCTCTTCATTGAACCAACCCATGCCCAGTCGTTCGAAGATGCAGTCTCACGCGCTGACCTGGTTCTCTCCCACAACTTCGACCAGCCTCTCAATGCACAAGATTGGTGGACCAACGATAGTCGCGCACAAAAGTCGGCCAAGATTGCAAAAAACAAAATGGTTCCCCAGGCAAACGTCAAAGATGGGGTTCTACAAATTCGTCGAACCGAAGGTTCTGATCATGCTGCCGTCGCAAGAACAAAAGTGCAATTTCAAAATGCTCTGATTACTTGCAAATTTCGGCTCGCTGAAAACCAAAAATTCAGTGTGAACATCAATGACCCCAACTGCAAGACTGTTCACGCTGGGCACCTTTGCCGCGTGGAGGTCGGTACGACCTCAGTTGTCATTCAAGACCAAAAAACTGGAACCATGGCGAATGAGTACCGAAAACTCAAAGAGAGTGGAGCCTCGAAACCAGAGCTGGCGAAACGCTTGAAAGGCAAATCTAACATGACTAAACGAGCTACCCAGGCCTCCCGGTGGCACGAATTGAAAATCTTACTAGAAGGCGAGAAAATTGCCGTTCAAATCGACAATGAATTTGTCAGTCAGTTTTCGTCTTTGGGAATTGGACACCCAACCAAAGAAAATATCGCGTTTTCTGTCCCCCGAATGGTCGACATCCAGAACTTAGCGGTTTATCGGATCAATCAAGACCCACCCAAAACAAAACACCCTTAAACAACGAATTCTGGTGGTAGGTGGAGGCCGACCCCCGCCCCTGCCGTCAGAATTTTTTGCTGCGGCGATACTCGGATGGAGAGACTTTCATTTGCTTGCGAAAGCATCGCGAAAAATGAGCATGGTCAAAAAAACCGCAGCGAACCGCAATCGTCGCAACCGTCTCATCAGTCTGAGCCAATTTC
>JAPOIJ010000063.1 GCA_029979005.1 Planctomycetota bacterium
CCCATATCTTCCGTCGTCATCACGACACGCGCCGACTCACGATTAAACCGACAATTGAGCATCAACCGGCCATTATCCAGTTCAACCACTTGGGACTCAGTAGTGTCGTCCGCGGCACCGGTTGCCATTGACCATGTCTTTCCATGATCTCGACTGTAGATAATGCTGGAATGCGGAAGACGATGGGCAGTACGATCAACCTGATTAGGCGGATCTTGATATTGAGCGGGAAAGACCAACGTCCCATCCGCCATCGAAATGCCTTTCCCGGGTCCCTGGAGTAAAAAACACCACTCAGGTTTCTTCACCTGCTCAGTAATGTTAATTGGCTTTGACCAGGTCAACCCATCGTCATCACTTTTAACCATGATCCATTGCCCGGTCTCAATCGGTGATAACCCCGGTCCGGAGCCTCGCCAAGACCGATTCCCATGGGACCAAGTCGCCGACACCCAAATCGTTCCCGTTTGACGATCAACAAGTATGGACGGGTCGCCAATTCCATCGTAATGCCACTTCGGATCATCTCCCATGTCCATAATAATTTTCATCGGCTGCCACGTTTGTCCTTGATCTACTGATCGTGACAATCCGACATCCACGTTCCCGGGAAGATCCCCCCCGCCTGACCGCCTCACATCATAAACGGCAAGCAACGTTCCGTTGTTTGTCGTTGCCAATCCCGGAATACGATAGGTATGAACCCCGTCATCACCAGACTTGCGAACGGCAACCCCCACCGTTTGAAATTGAATTGGCTCGCCTTGTATTTGAGGCGTACCATCACTGAACAGTGTCTTTGCCGGATTCAATTTTGCCCCAATTTTTGAGCCCAACCTGGCCTCTGGAGCGACGGTCGCAGTTAACCAAAAATAATTTTCACCTTCTACCAACGCCTGGTTTCCGCGCAGTTTAAATTCTACGTTTACCCTGCCATCTTTCGTTTCAGAAGGAACAAAAAACTTTCTGGTTTTCGAATCAGCACCGGAGTCCTTGGGAGTCCCAATCCACATGCGTGCGAAAAGTTGCCCGGCTTCATCGGAAGCGGCAAACGAAGTACGCGACCCGGTATAGTAAACCTGCAATGATTTAAGTGCTCCCGGTTCCGAAACAACCATCCCGCCCAACTGCTCCAATGAAATTGGATCGACAGTACCTTCAACCTCAACCTTCAATTTCACCAGAGGGCTTGCATTTCGTCCAATTAGGGCAGGGATCGCCATTGGGACAACACTGACTTTTGTAATCCGCTGAGGTTGCGGTGCGGAAATTTGGAAATCGTCAATCAAGATCCCCGTTCCAACTGGGCTGGTAACTCTCATTCTTAATTTCGAAAATCCTCCGCCCCTCACATCTACGCGAACCTTTGACAAAAACGCTCTACCTACTTGCACCGTCCTTTCGCCGTTGAATAGCTCTACCCACTTGCCGTCTTGCCATTTATCAATTTTAAATTCGAAAGGAGCCCGCCGAGTCCACCGCTCGGCCCAAAACGAAATCCGACTTTCATTCGCTACGTTGGAAGGCAACGCTATTTCCACAACAGTCTCGGCACCACCGAGCAAATGAAGACACTGACCACCGGTTTTTGAATGTTGGTTATCTATTTCCGCTGTTCCATCGACTACGCTCCAGACCGACTCTCCTATCTTAAGTTTGGAAAACACGCCCGGCTCAAGGGACTCAAAACTAGTTTGGAACGAGCAGTTTTCGTTCGCCTCGAGTGGCTCCAAAGGGTTTAAGCCAAACGCTGATTCCAACTGACGACTGAGCACTTCAACCATGCCAATATTCTGTTTTTCCTCTGCAATATTCCGATTTTCAATTGGACCATTTTCATAGTCGTAAAGCTCAGTGGCGACGACAACCCCGTTAGGTTTTCGCCACTGCGTGAGTCTTTGTGAGCTCGTTCTCAAAGAGTATCCCATCACGTTGCCGCGTGGATATTGACTTAACGCGAATCCTTTTGTGTCGAGACTAACGTCATCCAGCAAAGCTTGAAAACTCTCGCCTTCCAGCTTCGGGTTTACCGGCAACCCAGCCGCCTCGACTAAGGTTGGGTAAACATCGACCAGTTCAACCAACGACTGCGATTTCTTTCCTTTGGATTTCATCCCCGGCATTCGAACAATCAGCGGAACGCGCGTATCCAACTCGAAATTAGTTGTTTTCCCCCAAAGCCCTTGCTCTCCTAGGTGGTAGCCATGGTCACCCAAAACACAAACAATCGTATTGTCGGCAAGCCCCAACCTGTCCAGCTCGTCCAATACAATTCCAACCTGAGCATCAATAAAACTAATGCAGGCGGCGTAAGCGTGCCTCAAACGCAATTGCGAGGCCGAACTAAATTCACCCCGCTTGGGTTGATCTGAGTAGCGACGAATTTCACCTGACGAATGACCAGCAATTTCCGGCGCGCCTCTTGGAAACTCACTGTTATCTGCAACCTGGGTATCTTTATATAAATCAAAATATTTTTTGGGAGCAATAAACGGAGAGTGTGGCTTTATAAAACCCAGCGCCAGAAAAAAAGGCTCAGATGAGCTTTTTAATTCCCGCAATGTCGCGATCGCTGTCGACGCAACCTTTCCATCATAAAACTGCTCATCGGGAACATCGGGCGCTTCGGTGGCTAAACCGAACACCAACCGCTCTGTCCAATCAACGCCCCGCTGCTTTAATCCAGGATAGGATTTTTCAAAAGCGGTTTTTGCTGAGGCAATCCCTTCTTCGGTAAAATAATACCGCGGGCCAAATCTAATTGCAGGCACTGACCAACTTGCAGGATCTCCCATCGTATCCCACTTGGTTTTGCTTGCCCCCTCCGGAAAGACTCCATGAAAGACCTTTCCGATAGCCTGCGTACGATATCCATGTTGCTTAAAATATTGTGGCAACGTCACGACATCAGGTTGATTCATCCGAAAATGGATATGGTTTCCAACAACGCCAATGGTATCCGGCCGTAAACCGGTCAACATACTTGTCCGAGATGGATTACAGACCGCCTGCTGGCAATAAGCTCTTTCAAATATCAATGCTGATTCAGCGAATCGATCTATTCGCGGGGTGACCATCTTTGAATTACCATAACAATGCAAATCCGGCCTCAAGTCATCGATTGCGATGAACAGCACATTCGGTAATGGACTATTTTCCGCCGCCGATTCGCGAATTAACACGGAGATTATGGCGAACGCCAAAAGCCACGCAGCCTTACGACTAAACCTCATTACCTTACTCCGATTCCGTTAGGCTCAAACGGGCTAACCGACAACTGCCAAACACTCTTAGACGTTCTCAATTGCTAGGCTGACCGTCAACGATTAGCACACCAGCTTTAAATTGATTTGATTCTCCAAATCCAAAACTAACGATTAGTTTCGCATCGAAAAAACCGCTCATCAGGTGAATATGATCTTGTTACATCGTAAGACCTCTGTCAAATTCGCCACAGCAACCCGCAGTCGCAAAGAACTCATAAATCAAAACTCGCAACTCCACAAAACTCGCCAACTCCCTTTTCAGGTCGAGGCAGTTTCAATATCCCCCGAGATTAGCCCGCGAATTTAATGAAGCTCTGGCTTCGCTGATCAACGAAAGCAATCTCACCAACTGAGATTGCCCTAACTTCACCAGACTTGCTCCAATTAGCTCACCCAGTGCTACCGAACCGCATCGATCTTCGCACTTGCCAACCCATTCGCTAAAGGACCACCGGAAAGGGACCACCAGAAAGATACCGTATAGGTTCTGACTGCAAGAGCTGCCTTTTAAAGGCAAGATAATCGCCGAAATTTACCCAAAGCAGAAAATTTAGAGGGTTCTTTTTATCTCGCTGGCTTGGCAAGGCCTCTCGAACCAAGTTTAATAATGCAGTCGGTTTCACTAACTTTGGACACTTCTGGATCAAAAACAAATGCCTGGTTCCTCCCCCGTATTAATCGTCCGTTTAGCAATCATGATGTTCCTGCAATTTTTCATCTGGGGAGCATGGTACGTTTCATTGTATGGATTTCTCAATGAAAACGGGATGACCGAGTTAAGCCCTGGCAATTTTTCCTTTGACGCTGCTGCTTACACGGTTGCTCCAATCGCCGCGATCCTCGCGCCGCTTTCACTTGGACTAATTGCCGACCGTTTCATGAACACGGAAAGAGTATTGGCAATTTTGAACATTGTCGGTGCAGCACTCCTTTGGTACGCACCGTCCCTGGCTTCTGCTGGCGCACCGGAAAGCTACATTTCCCAATTCACACACCCCATGGTTCTCTGTCTTTTGGCCTACATGATTTGCTTCATGCCAACTTTGGCATTGACTGCAAGTCTTTCCTTCAAACACCTGAAAGATGGCGAAAGAGAGTTCCCATTAGTTCGGGTCTTAGGAACGATCGGCTGGATCGCTGGAAACTGGGTAATGCTTGGTTGCCGAACAATCACAGATAATATGGAGGCCTTCAGTGACAACTCGGAACACATGTTTACCGCCGCAGCAATCGCCTCGTTGATTCTTGGATTCTATTGCCTCACACTGCCCAAAACAGCCCCGCCCGCCAAAGGTGAACCCGTGTCCTTGGGAAAAGTAATTGGAATCGACGCCTGGTCGCTGTTCAAAGACAGATCATTTTTTGTATTCGCACTTGCTTCGTTTTTGATCTGCATTCCTTTGGCTGGATATTATGCCAAAGGTGCCGGATTCGTAGGCGAGATGGGAATCAAACTATTTGGATCGACCACTGGAGCGATGAGCACCGGGCAAATGAGCGAGATCTTCTTCATGCTCATCATGCCACTCTGTTTCGCCCGACTGGGAGTAAAAAAGATGCTCGTCATCGGTATGCTCGCATGGGTCGTTCGCTACGGGCTATGGGGATTTGCGTTCGGCCAGGAAGGAGTTCTTCTGACGGCACCGGTATTTCTTGGCATTCTTCTTCACGGTATCTGTTATGACTTTTTCTTTGTCACCGGCATGATTTACACTGACAAAAAAGCGGCACCGGAAGTACGCGGCCAGGCTCAGTCTTTAGTCGTGATGCTTACCCAGGGACTGGGACTCGGTATCGGAGCTCAGGCATTTGGCTGGTGGACCGGAAAGTGCACAACCGATGGAGCCATTGACTTTAGTAAATTCTGGTACGCCCCCGCCATCTTTGCGGCAGTCGTCATGGTGTTCTTCGCCCTAACATTCTGGGATCGAACAGCAGACGAGAATAAGCAGCAGATTGGCTGAGGCTAAATTGAATTTCAATCGTGAATTGAAAAGTAGATTTAGACATTTCAACAAAGCACTCTTCCACGGTATGGGAGAGTGCTTTTTTCAATCCCAACCTGTTACCAATCGCGTATGGAAACCCACGCAATTCCACACACCCTGTCGTAAGAATGTATTTATACCGGTAAAATTCAGCGGCCTGCAAATAATATCCCGAAGGAACCAAAACCATGGCAACTCCGCTCGAATATGAAAATGCTGTCAGTGAACGTTACGCCAAAGCAGCCGAGAAACGCGAGAGCTCACTCTGCTGCCCTGTCGTCTACCGTCAAGAGTTACTCGATGTGATTCCGCAGGAGATCATTGACCGGGACTACGGATGCGGCGACCCATCCCCCTTTGTCAAAGCAGGTGATACTGTCCTCGACCTTGGCTCAGGTGGTGGCAAGCTTTGCTACATCGCGTCCCAATTGGTGGGGAAAAGTGGCTCGGTGATCGGTGTCGACTGCAATCCCACCATGCTCCAATTGGCCAGAAAATATCAAGCGGAGGTCGCCGATAAGATTGGTTACGACAACATCTCCTTTCGTGCCGGCATGATTCAGGATCTCAAGCTGGACCTTGAGCTTTTTGCGTCGAAGCGCGCTTGCGATCCTGATGCTGGACTTTCCGGTGTGGTTGAAGACCGTAACCTAGCCCAACGACTTTGCCGCGAGTCCCCCCTAATCGAAAGCGACAGCGTTGATTGCGTGGTTTCAAACTGCGTTCTCAACCTTGTGCAACCCGAAGATCGAAAACAACTTTTCAAAGAGGTTTTTCGTGTCCTAAAAGTGGGTGGTCGCGCTGCGATCAGCGATATCGTGGCTGATGAAGATATCCCCCAACACATGCAAAATGACCCAACTCTCTGGTCTGGTTGCATCTCCGGGGCTTGGCGGGAGGATGAATTTCTCGCTGAATTTGAGCGAGCAGGATTCGAGGGTATGCATTTGGCCAAACGGGAGTCCGAGCCATGGCAAACAGTGGAAGGGATCGAATTTCGATCCGTGACAGTCGTTGCTTACAAACCCGACGATTGCCCTTGCCTCGAGCGCAACCAGGCAGTCATTTATCGCGGCCCCTTTAATCAAGTACTCGATGACGATGGCCATACCTACTATCGTGGCCAGCGGATGGCTGTTTGCGACCGCACATTTAGAATGCTGCAATCAGGCGTTCTTGCTGACTCATTCTTCTTTATTGAACCCTACGACGAAATCCCACTAAACGAAGCCAAACTCTCTGATTGCGAGGAACGCATTCGACCAGCTCGCGAAACAAAAGGTGAGCGATATCAGCTCAACCAGGGCCCGGATGACGATTGCTGCGGTAGTTCAAAATGCTGCTAATGGAATTAATCACAAGTAACTATCGGTTGATGGAATTAATCTTCAGTCCCGTCGAACGAGGAATTGAATTCGCATGAAGCCCAAAACATCGCTCCAGCACCGCGGCGAGAAATTCGCTGATGCAGCCGAACAATTGGTCGCACTTGCCCCTCAAAACGACTCTCAGCATTTCCAGGCCTCATTGACCAAGGCAGGAATAACCCAACTGAAGGCCGATGAGATTGAGATTCTTCAGGTCAACCTCGGCAAGCTTTGCAACATGACGTGCGATCATTGCCATGTGGACGCCGGCCCTGATCGCCGTGAAATTATGCAACGACCAGAAATTGATGCATGCATACAAACCTTGCGGGACAACCCAGAAATTAAAACACTGGATTTGACCGGCGGCGCTCCGGAAATGAACCCTCACTTCTGTGAACTGGTAACTTCGGCGAGAGAATTAGACCGCCACGTTATTGATCGATGCAATTTAACGATCCTGCTCGCCAGGGGTTACGAACATTTACCTGAGTTTCTGGCAAATAATTCCGTCGAAATCGTTGCCTCCCTCCCCTGTTACCTCGAAGAGAACACGGACTCCCAGCGAGGCGACGGGGCATACTCCAAATCCATCGAAGCATTATTGAAACTGAACTCTTTGGGTTATGGAGAATTCGGCAGCGGACTTATCCTTACGCTCGTCTACAATCCGATTGGCCCCAATCTTCCACCGGCTCAAAAAGATCTCGAAGCAGCCTACCGTACTGAGCTGCAAACACGATTCGGAATTAAATTCAATAGACTATTTACAATTACAAATATGCCAGTCAGTCGGTATCTCGATTTCCTAATTCGCAGCGGCGAATACTCCGACTACATGGAGAAATTAATCAATGCATTTAATCCTGCCGCCGTCTCCGGACTGATGTGCCTAAATACACTATCCGTCGGTTGGGACGGACAACTCTATGACTGTGATTTTAATCAAATGCTGGAATTGAACCTCCAATCGCCCGCTCCAAGAACGATTCACCAATTCAATCATGACCATTTAATTAATCGGCCGATTCAAATCGCCCAACATTGTTTTGGCTGCACCGCAGGAGCAGGATCAGGTTGCCAGGGCTCCATAACTTAGAATTAAAATTATTTCTGAATCCGTGTCGCCGGTTGCCAACTCAGCTTCGCTTGTTTCTACTATATTTTTCTTGCTAAATTCGGACGGTGATTGAAGCGGGCAAGGAAACAACGGACTTAAAAATAAATTTTTTAATACGACAGTGAGAGGACATAAAATGCTAAATAAAATTAAGTGGTTCTTACCCGGAATACTGATTGCCGTTTCAATCTTAGGTTGCAACCAGCCAACGGTTGCTCAAGACCCGGATGACGCCAAAGTTACTCATCAGGTTTTCTTTGATGTCAAAATTGGCGACAAAGAGCCCCAACGAATTGTCATGGGATTATTTGGCGACACAGTACCCAAAACTTCAGAGAATTTTCGAGCTCTCTGCACTGGCGAAAAAGGCGATGGAAATTCAGGCAAGCCACTTCATTACAAAGGCAGCGTCTTCCATCGCGTCATCCCAGAATTCATGCTTCAAGGCGGTGACTTCACCAATGGCAACGGCACCGGTGGCGAAAGCATCTACGGTGAAAAATTTGCAGACGAAAATTTCAAACTAAAACACACGAAACCTGGATTACTTAGCATGGCAAATGCGGGTCCAAACACAAATGGCTCTCAGTTTTTCATTACCACGATCAAGACGGATTGGCTGGATGGAAGACACGTTGTTTTTGGAAAAGTCATCGATGGCATGGACACCGTAAAAGCCGTAGAAGCTGTCGGGAGTCGCTCCGGACGCACGAGCGAAAAAGTTACGATTGTGGACTCGGGGGAGCTTAAAGGCGACGACATGATCAAAAAGTAGGATTCACTGTCCGCTAAACCACTTAATAAGACCGCGATGAGACTGTCATCGTGGTCTTTTTTATTTGGCTACTTTTATTCGGCCAATCTGGTTTTCCGGAAATACATTTTCAGTCTCCGGAGAATGAGGGCAGCACAGTTCGACTGGGCGTGAAAAGAGCTTATGTGGCTCCAATACATTGGCGACCTTCTCGAGCGCCTGCTTGCTGATCCACGATCGTTGTGTCGCTCACGGGTCAAAGCTAGGCTCACCCTAATACGTAAGACAAAACCCCTACGGCTGACTCAGTACAATTGGAAAACGGGGTAGTAGAAAACAGAGTGTTTTCTCAAATCAAAGAGAGTGGACCCGATCGGGATCGAACCGACGACCTCTACACTGCCAGTGAACACTTATCATTTAGCAGGACTAAATATAACGAGTTTTATCGTACAAAACGTTATTCGTCATGCAAGTAGGTGATACTTAATTGACGGTATTGAGGTATAAATCCGGTACGCAAATACCTGCCGCTGGCCTACCCACCCAACACTTTCGCTAATCCGCGAATTAAAACTGCCCAGCCAAACTTCAAAAAGAGATCGACGCATTTGAATCTGCGTCCGAAGAGAAACAGTAAACAAACATGCTCATTCAAAATGTGGAATCAGGTTTCCCCAGTCGAACCTCTAGCACTTGCAACCGTAACCAATTGCTGGCTAAATTTGTGTCCTCTTTTCCTCTCTCCGATCTATCATTCCCGGAACGAACATGCAGTACTTCATCAAACGCGGTGACCAAATCAACGGGCCGATTAGTCATCAACAGCTTATGGGGTTGGCCGAAAAGAAGAAGTTGAAAACGTCAGATTTAATCGGCAAATCAAAAGAAGGCCATTTCAAACCCAATTGGTATCAGCTAAGTCTGAAATCAATATTTACACTTGTAACGCTTAGCAGCATCTGCTTCTGCTATTGCGGCATTAAAATGCAGCAAGCAAGCCAACAGCGGCAAGCAGTAAAAGTGATTTTGAAATCCGGAGGAAGAGTTGAGTACGATTACCAGGCAAAGAGCAGCGGTCAAACGGCTTCTCCACGCTGGCTAAGGGATCTTTTGGGAGATGACTTTTTTCAAGAGGTTATCGTTGTATCGCTAGATTGGAACGGCAGTCTGGGTGACCAGCAATGGCAGCAAATTGAGGTTCTGAGAAAACTAAAAAAGCTCGATCTCAGCTACAGTAGCATTTCGGAAAACCGGATCACCCATCTTGCCGGACTAAGAGACTTGGAGAATCTTTCACTCGCTGGCAGCACCATGGGCGACTTTGGGCTTGAGCAACTTAGTCGGTTGCGCCATCTCCGTCGGCTCGACCTCACGAACACTAAAATCACCAATGCGAAACTCGTTCGTTTACGCCGACTAGGCGAACCGGTAGCACTCCAGGAACTGCACCTTGACAATAACGTATTAACTTCGCTTCAAGGGCTTGAAGATTTCACGCAATTGAAAGAGCTCTCCTTATACGGGAATCAAATTACATCCGCTCATGGGCTTGGGCGGATAAGGAATCTGGAAAAGCTGAACTTGTTTGGCAATGCCTTGACCTCGGTAAAAGATCTGCAAAATCTTACGAACCTCAAAGAACTGGTCCTATCGGGCAACCAACTATCATCGATTGAAGGCCTTGAGAAGCTGTACCAGCTCGAGAGTCTGAGCCTTGAGGGCAATCAACTGACGACACTCCAAGGTTTAGAAGAGCTTGAGAATTTGCGACAGCTGTACCTAACCGGTAATCGGTTAAATTCGGTGGCTGCATTATTCTTTCTCACACAACTAGAGGTGATCGATCTCGGGTGGAATCCGACACTTCCTGCCGAACAGGTCTACAAACTGCGTTCCAGTTTGCCAAACTGCAAAATCAAATGGACCGATCCTGCCGGAGTGAAGAGTGCGGCGTCCGGGCACCAATAACAGCCAGTTTCGCAGACGCTCCTGTAATCGGAGTTACTGCAAGTACTAAGCCGAGTTGACCAGACCAATTCCAAGATGGATGTCGCCGCTTCACTAATTCGGGCTGAGTGTCATTGTTGGATTACCATAGAATCCAATGACATTAAAAGAACAAATGGCAGAAAAAACATCGTGAAAACTGACTCACTTCCAGTTTGATGCCCGCGTCCCTTAGACAGAGTGATGAATAGCTGCCCCCGGACAAACAATGAAGGCGATTCCCTTTCATTCCGCTATTTTTGTCCGTTTAAACCCTAGCATCCAATCCACAAACTCCGCGGTACCGAACATGGCTTTTCCAGAGGCTTTGTACAACCGATACTTGGGCGGAGTACTTCCGCGAGAATATTTGCGACGAGTCATTCGTGCTTCCTTTACAGGGTTACGAATAGATCCGGTACAGTACCGGATTTATCCAGCTAGTCCTGTCGCACGTTTGAACATCAAACGGTTGAAAACAGCGTGTTTTCTCGACGGATAAAAGGTGGACCCGATCGGGATCGAACCGACGACCTCTACACTGCCAGTGTAGCGCTCTCCCAGCTGAGCTACGGGCCCTGAGATGGATGCACAATTAAAAACATGGTGCGAATTGCCAATCGAGAAAAACAGTTGCCTTTCTCGTGAGCGAACAAAATATCAATACACCCAAGCGGTGTCAAGGACGGCCACCTAAACCAGCTGGCTTTATTTAACAATATGAATCGTGACAATTGAGTTGGTATAATTTGATTTCGCTAAAAAACAGCAATCAGTCCGGAGAGCCCCGAATGCGACAGCCAACTATCCGACCAATAATCTGGCTCCTTTCTTTAGCCGTTGGTGCCTTTCTAAATAACTTGACTTTTGCTCAGAATCCGAAGCTCCAGCAGTCGGTCGAATTGATCGTGCTCGGCATCGCTCAGGACGCGGGCTTCCCGCAAGCAGCCTGCAAAAAACCTTGTTGTAAACTAGCATGGAAAGACCCGAGTATTCGCCGTTGTGTTGCTTCACTTGGACTCATCGATCATTCAACGGGGCAAAAGTGGTTATTTGACTGCACACCCGATTTCCCACAACAACTTAAAGTCTTACAAGAGAAATCATCGAGCAACACGGTACGGCCTGAGCCACCGGTCCTCGACGGAATTTTTCTAACTCACGCGCACATTGGACATTATTCGGGATTAATTCATCTCGGACGCGAAGTTATGGGAGCTCAAAAAATTTCGACTTATTGCATGCCCCGCATGCAAGACTTCCTTTCTCAAAATGGCCCGTGGAGTCAACTCGTCAAACTAGAAAATATCAAAACGATCGAGATGACCGCTGACAAACCTATCAAGTTGAACGAACGTATCAATGTCCTCCCGTTTCTTGTGCCTCACCGAGATGAGTTTTCTGAAACCGTTGGCTTTAAAATCCAGGGGCCGCAGAAATCGGTTCTCTTTCTTCCGGATATTGATAAGTGGTCTCGCTGGGATCAATCGATCGAAAAAATGATCAAATCAGTTGATATCGCTTATTTAGACGGCACGTTTTTTGAAAATGGAGAAATACCCGGTCGGGACATGGCCTTGATTCCTCACCCGTTTGTCAGTGAGTCGATCCGTCGGTTCTCTCCGCTGCCGGATACTGAAAGAGGCAAAATTCGCTTCATTCATTTCAATCATACAAACCCGGTACTCCAACCGGCCAATGATGCCACGAGACAAATAAACCAGGCAGGAATGGCCATCGCGAAAGAGAAAGAATCCGTGAAACTGTAGCACCCAACGACAGCAGAATCCAACTTCACATGACGGCTCCCAAATCACTAAATTATCCCAATCTCCAGCCTCCCCCCCCTGCATTTCCAATCAAATCACGAATAAAATTTGGCTTACTTTATTTGGTCGGAACGATCGGCAATTATACCGCCGACAAACCTAACGATCCGACTACGCACGAATAGATTCTCCAAAGGAACAAAGAGATGGCGGAAATTACTCTCAAAGGCAATCCCTGCAACACAACCGGTGACCTACCTTCAGCAGACGCAACTGCCCCTGGATTCACTCTAGTTGCGGGCGACCTGAGCGAAAAAACGATGGCCGATTTTCAAGGCAAGAATATTATCCTCAACATCGTTCCTAGCTTTGACACAGGAACTTGTGCTCTTTCTGTGAAAACGTTCAACAGTAAAGCTGGACAACTAGAAGACACGGTCGTCGTCAACATTTCCAAAGACCTACCCTTTGCCCAAAGCCGTTTTTGCACAGCCGAGGGTGTTGAAAACGTTACGAACCTATCAGCGTTCCGGTGCAGTGAATTCGAAAGTAATTATGGAGTTGGACTTGTCGACGGGCCACTCAAGGGTTTGCTCACTCGCGCAGTCGTTGTAATTAACAAGGACGGAAATGTGGTCCACTCTGAATTGGTTGGTGAAATCGCCGATGAACCAAATTATGACGCCGCACTTGCTTCGATAGGTTAGTTTTAAAAACTAGCTCAACGGCAGGAGCGGTATCGATTTGTACCGCTCCTGCTTTTCTTTTGATGACCAGACCTAGGATACTGCCAAGCGATACGCCCAAATTTGCGTTACGTCTTAACAATCGGTTATAACTTTCTTCTGTCACTGCGTAATCTGCAGTACTTTTTGAAAACTTATTTTATGTCGTTTCCCTACCAACCATGGGACGGATTCGAAATTCGACTGGGTTCGTATTTTTAGAATTGAGCATGAACATGCCTGATCGAGAGCATTTCTCAAGTCTTCTCGATGCTTCGCCTGATCCGATCTGGTCCATTTCAATTGACGGCCTCAAACTTCTTGCCATTAATCGTGCAGCCGCATCCGCATTTGGGCGTTCCCGGGAATCAATGCTGGAATCTGATCGCGAATGGCAGTTAATAATTCAGGAAGAAGATCGAGTCTTACTCAACGATCGATTTAGCCAGATCAATACCCTCCAGTCTTTCACCCAAAATTTCCGAATCCTACCTCCAAACTCCCCGCCTAAACAAGTTCAAGGGTATTTCCGGCTGGTCCAAACCTCCGATCCTTCTAATCAATTTATTGCTGCAACGGCTCAGGCAGTCGATTCTCATACACCGACCGCACAACAAAATGAAGACACTCTCAAAATTTACGATTCGTTATTGGAAAGCCTTCCGATCAACGTTTTCCGAAAGGATCGTGAAGGGAAAATTGTCTTTGCCAACAATCGATACTGCTCTGACCTCGGACTTGCTCGCGAGGAAGTACTTGGAAAAACTGATTTTGATTTTTTTGACCGAGAAACCGCCGAGAAATATTACGCAGACGATCAACGTGTTCTGACCACCGGTACACTTTTCCATGACACGGAGGTCCACCCGTCAAGCAACGGTCCTATTCATGTCGAAGTTCTAAAATCCGCTGTCGTGGACCAGACGGGAGAGCGAATTGGAATTCAGGGGATTTTCTGGGACATAACGGATCGAAAAAATGCGGAAGTAGCGCTGCGCAAAGCAAAAGAAATTGCCGAATCCGCAAGCCAGGCGAAAAGTGATTTCCTCGCCAATGTAAGCCACGAGATCCGCACCCCAATGAATGGAATCATTGGCATGACGGAATTACTTTTATCCAAATCTCCCAATTTCGAAGACCGGGAATACCTCAACATGATTCAGCACTCCGCTGAATCTTTATTGGGACTAATCAACGACATACTTGATTTCTCCAAAATCGAGGCCGGGAAAATCGAATTAGAAAATCAGCGTTTCGAACTGAAAGAAGCGTTGGGAGACATCCTCCGCTCCCTTTCCTTTAAAAGCATTGAAAAAAATATCGAGCTGATTCTAGAGGTCGCCCACGATGCCCCTACCTTCATTATTGGTGACCTCCCCCGCCTACGGCAGGTAATCGTGAACTTGGTAGTCAACGCCTTAAAATTCACTCAACAAGGTTCCGTCAAACTAGTTATTGAAAACTCTGCCGTTTTTGAAGGTGGTGTCGAGTTAACGTTTCATGTGATCGATTCGGGAATTGGGATTCCTTTTGAAAAACAAAAACTGATCTTTTCAGAATTTGAACAGGCAGATACCTCGACCACAAGGAAATACGGTGGGACTGGTCTTGGGCTGGCAATTTCCTCGCGTCTGGTATCTCTCATGGGAGGGAAATTAGATGTCGAAAGCCAACCGAATCTTGGAAGTCGGTTTTATTTTACTTCGAGGTTTCACACCGACTCCACGCCAAACTCACGAATTAAACAAGAGCTCAAAAACCACACATTCCTGCTTTTAATCAATAACTTCGATCTGGTATCCAATCTTGAGCGAACCCTCCACGCCTATGGGGCACAAACTTTCTCAGCGGCGAATGCTGAGAAGGCAACCGAGATCTTGACCGGAATGAAGGACCGAACCGAACCGATGCCACTCGTGATCATTGACGGAGCACTTGAGCGAGACGGCGGTATCGACTTAACAACTGAAATCCCAAAAGATGCGTTTCTCTCCACGCTCCAAATCATTGTACTTTCTAATGCCAAACAGCAGGAAGCAAACCTAGGTTCCACTCGGTTACACAATGTTTCTCAGGTCCTGAAACCGATCAAGGAATCAGATCTCTTAAAAACAATTCGGACTTCACTGAGAATCACAGCTTCACCGGCGATACACAGCGAACCCACCGATGCAATGCCTTCAGTTCCGCAGAAATTAAATGTATTGCTGGCCGAGGATAATCTCGTCAATCAGAAACTGGCGGGTGCTATTCTGAAAAATGCCGGCCACAACGTTATTATGGCAGGCAACGGCCGCGAGGCAGTCCAGAAATACCAACAGTACCCTATCGACCTAATACTCATGGACATTCAAATGCCCGAGACTGACGGAATTCAGGCGACGCTTGAAATTCGCCAGTTGGAAGCAAAAAAAGGATGTCCGAGACAAGTACCAATTATTGCGCTAACCGCACATGCCAGCGCGGACGATCGAAACCACTGCCTCGAATCAGGGATGGACGACTATATCGCCAAACCGTTCCGCGCTCGCGAATTGACTAATTTAATTCGTCTTCGTACGACTCAACCGACTCCTTACGAAACAACTATCCAAGGGAAAGATATGGAATTCAGCTCCGTCATTGCATGGGATCGTGCGTTTGAAACTGTTGGTGGAGATAAACAACTTCTTCGTGAGCTGATGAAGGTATTCATTAAAGATCAGGAGTCTTTAGTGAATGCCGTTCGCAACGCAGTCACTACGGAGGACGGCAAAGAATTGAAACTGAGAGCCCACTCAATAAAAGGAGCCCTGAATCACCTCGGCGCTGTCCACTCTGCAAAACTTGCCGAAGCACTGGAAGAGATGGGGACTAACGGACAATTTACAGATGCTCAAAATACGTTTGACGAATTCGTTCAAACGTTGCTTCCTGTTAGCCATGAAATGAATAAGTTCATTAGCGATAATGATGAGACTGGCTAACCACGGATTCGATTTCATGCAGGAATTTCTGAGGCAAATCTTTAATCAAGAATATAAGTTCGGACTGACGCTATGTCTCACCATGTCAAATTCAGCAAATCCACCACATATATTCATTAACTAACTGGCATTTGTCCAACGCTCAACAAGCTCTGCCACATCAGGTCTGGAACTTCTATAACTGACTATGTCGATCTCTAAATCAAAACATTGATACTTATTCAAGGAACGTTCGATCGCTGAGAGAATCCACTCAAATTCATTCCCGAATGCACCGCCACCCAGTAATGTAAGAAACACCTTTCCACTGCCTGTTTTCACTTGATTCAAAATTGCAGAACAGAAAACGGCTTCGTAACTTGCCTCCAGCACTAATCTCGCAAATGCTTCCCATTTCGAACTTTCATGGCGAGAATAGGCGACTGGAAGTGCCGAGCAAAAGGCTTGAGTTACCCGGTTACCACTACCTGACAAGGTAACCTCTACTCCCCATTGCAAACCTATTTTCAATGCGTCACGCAGGCAGTCCAGTTCGGAAACTGACGAGTTGGCAATGTGTGCAGAAATCTCCGCCAACCCAGATTCGGAGGCAAGAGCGTATCCGTTTTGCATTTCCCATAAACGCTCGCTCGTGTTGCCAAGCAACGCGCCTAAATCTTTCAACGTATCGATCTGTCGTTCAGCGTTTTGGCCGATTTTGCCATCGATTTCCACGAAATAATTTCGATAGATCGTAGCCGCCCCGGCGGCGACTGCACACGCCGGCCCTTGCGTAAAATCTTTTTCGTAAATCCCAACTCCCGCTTCAGGCAAAACACCCGGCCCAATCATCTCTAATAAATTGAATTGGGAAGCCACCTGAAAAATCGCATTGTGGTTCTTTGCATCTCTATGTAAATCCTGAACGTCCGCAACGGTTTCCCTGACTGATATTTTCAGGGAAGATTCCTCTAAATCCTTACTCAACGGCAGAGCGGCAACACGCTTGCGCAACTCCCCCAGAGCCACTACCTCTAGGTAGCCATAAGCATAAGATGCTCCATTGACATTTGAACTTAAAATTCCGTCACAAGCTTGTAGGTGCTGACGAACATTTAATTCAGACTCTTGCTCAAGCCCTGTAAGTTTCTGGAACCAATTCATAGCTGATGCCGGCTTTCGGTAAAAACAGATTTCGCCTCAAACTATTAATCAAGTTTTTCAGCAATGACACTGAGTTCACTTGGAATCATTTCGATGGTTCCCTCTTTTGGTCAAACATCCAATCAAAGTATTCTCGTTCGCTAAACACTTTTCGCGATGCATTATGCCCCTCGGCTGGGTAAACCTTGAGTTTCGCGCGTTTGCCACCCGCCTTTTCAATCTCCTTCACCATCGTTTCAGAACGGTCAGCAGGTACAACTTTGTCTTTCCCGCCGGCAAACGCATAAACAGGCACCTTTGCCAAGTTCTTCGCCCAATCCGCGAGTTCCTCGGTGATATCCTTGGGACCTCCCGGACCAATTCCGCCGACGATTGGTGCGATGGCAGCAAAATGCTCCGGATTGGCACCTCCCCACATCCATGAACCATAGCCACCCATGCTGTTACCGGTTAGATAGACACGGCTTCGGTCGATTGGTAGGGATTCTTTCAAGTGTTGAAATAAGACGTTGAGATCCTGCTCATTCCAGGTTCCCCGTTCGCCCTTTTTCGAAGTACGAAGACACTGTGGTGCGACCACGATACAAGGACCTTTTTTAAACCTCTCAATACCGCGACACACTCCCATCGGTTGCCCTTTGATTCGATTAATATCATCACCGACACCACCGGCGCCGTGAAGATAAATGACTAATGGCACGTCGCTTGCGTTTCGAGGATAAAGCGAATACACGAGGTACTCGGGATTGAGAAATTCTGTTTCC
This sequence comes from Planctomycetota bacterium, assembly GCA_029979005.1. Classification (GTDB taxonomy): domain Bacteria; phylum Planctomycetota; class Planctomycetia; order Pirellulales; family Pirellulaceae; genus Mariniblastus. The sequence continues at coordinate 17,852 of JAPOIJ010000063.1, forward strand.
TTTGCCAACTCAGCGGGTAGCTTACTAATTTTGGGTCTTGGCGGTTGAGCAAATACAGAGGAACAAACCACTAACATCAAAATTAGAATAACGGAGCTTCTCATCAATTTCTCACTATCTTTTGCCGGAAAATGATACCGTGTACGGCCACGTTGCTAAATTGGATCAAATCCCATTCATAATGTCAAAACTGGTAACGGCTCCAGAAACGCTCTGATTGCAAAATGAATGACCGAGCTCAAAGCCCAACTATCAATGATGCCTTAATTCAACCTGCCGTAAAACGTCATTCTCGCACTTTCAGAAAGCGCTACATCAGGAATGGAGTTATAGGCCAATACTGCAAGAATCCGGGTGCGGTCGCTCTCATTTGGTGAAACTCGATGCACTGAATTCTTACCGCGGAATAACACTAAAGTACCGGGCTCTATCGCAAGCTGTTCGGGCTTTAGTTTTCCATCGAGAAGATCTGTCACACCATCATAGTTTTCTTGCCCATCATTAGAGGTTCTGAAATCGCGAATGTACTCAAATCGCCCTCCCAGTTCTGGCTTTTGAATCATTAACGTAATTGCAAAAGACGAATTGTCGAAATGCCAGCCTAGCTCTTGATTTCTTTCAGCATAGTGGATGTTGATTGAAGAAAGACGATCCGCATAAGGAAAGATCTCCGAGTGCCCCACCACACTCTTTATGAAGCCTTGAAACACCTCCGAGTCATAAAGCATGCGCAGTGACGAATCAGAAGCAATGAGATCATCGCAAACGCAACCCTTAGAAGTTTCTACTGTCCGATTAAGCGGATGATTCGCTGGTAAACTCAGGTCGGGCGAGTTCAAAAAGACCGAGTGATCCTGTTGACAGAAATAAGCCTGATCCCGCAACCGCAACGCTTCATCAAGAATGCCAGTCATAGCCTCCGGATAAATAAAATGCGTGAGTGAAAGCACGCCTTGCTCGTCCAAAATTTCCCGACATTGCTTTTGAAATTCGAGAGCAGATATCGGGTGGCTGTTTAAATCAACAATTTTACCAATTTCCATTACAGAATTTCCTCAAGCAATTACCGCCGCTGCGGGCATCAAACCCTACCAAGCTTAAGCGATAGGGAATCGCTGCTTCGAAAACCATGCAAAAGCAACAGAAACGTCTCCCCATCTTCACGACGCTGTCGGGCCTTAATTTAGAAGGATGTTCAAAATTTAAATCGATCAAACATTAACGCTTACTCTTTCCGATCATTGACAAAAGCGTATTCGCACTTCGGTGTGAGACGATGAAGACTGTTGACTCGCTCACGCACATCGTGCACTTTTTCGTAAATTAAAGAGCGGCACCGTACTTTTGGGCGAATAAGTGGGTCACCCAACTAACTGTGATCGAGCGATTTATTCTGACGCCATCGCTCACGTGCTCTCTCTACCGAATCAAAGAACATCGGAAACTCTTTTCTGAGCCAAATCTGCTCAGCCAACATTCGCTTAATGCTAATTCCCTTAGATAGTTGCACTGCAACTTCATTTCCGTGAGTACGCAGCACCAATCCTTCTATCGAAATGACTTCGCCATCGTGAAATTTAACATCCCCCGCAAATGCTTCTGAGGGAGCAATCGAGAAAGTGCCTTCAAGGACGATTCGAGCACCGGCTTCGGAGATCTCAGCGACCTGATAAGTAGCATCTCCAATTTCCATAGTTGGGCGCGACGCAGGCGGATATCTCAATCGATAATGAGATCGCCGGGTTTCGCGTTGCTTGTCGTCGTCCATGTGGTGATACAAACCATTACAAAAGTCAAACAGGCGATTAAATTAATTTCTCTAAAGAGTATCGCCCAACTGGACTTTTAAACGTATCAAACAGCGAATTTCATCGCAAGCCAAACCTTTTATTTCCCCCCTTCGTGGTAAACCTAACCCAACTTGATGAGCACGCTTGCCGACAATCGTAAAACACAAGCAAAAACCAATCTTTTTGTTGCACAGGTTTCGTTTTGAAAACGGAAACCCTTTGGCAGGTTTCACCAATCTCTCATTTCTTCCCCCCAAACGGGGCTTAAACAGCGGTTGATTTAAATTTTATTCAACAAAGCCAAGGGACGAGAAAAACCACAGAAACCGATTCAAAGCCAAATACACTGTACCGCCAAGGACACCCGCCGTAATTGATAATGTGCGCACTAACTCTGATCGCGGGAATAAAAGCGAGAACTTGGTGACCTCAATACCTGATGCTATCGAAGAGAGTCTATGAGTGAAATCGTTAGACTTAAATACCGTCACATGCTGATTGCTAAACGATCGAACCAGAAACCAATTTCACATCAAACCAAGCATCTTCCTCACATCGAAGATCCAACAAATCCCGAACGTCAGTTCCCTCAAGTTCAGATCGCAAAATACTTAGTAAAGGATCCGGAGCCACAATCGCGATCGTTCCTGTTTTGTGCTTACGGCGAATCTTCTTCAAAACCACTCTCACTCGTTCACGCGCAGCTTCGACCGGTTCACCGTTTGGCGGGCAAATCGAGTCGGGATTATCCTGCCATTGACGATAGAGTCTGGGTTGATTCTCTTTCAACTCGCTACGGCTTTTCCCATGCCACAATCCGTAGTTCAAATTAACGAAATTTTCTTCAACACGCACCTTTATCTCGCCAGCGCGCGACAATTGTCGAGCAGTCTGCTGAGACGCGAGACCGGCAGCTGAAAAAATAGCAACAATTCCAGCCTCTTCCAACTCTTGTGCAATTGCTCTCACCTCGCGCTCACCGTCCGAGCTCAATGGCATGTCCAGCGCACCAACGATTCTGTCTTGATCGTCAAGATCCGTCGATCCTGTACGAACCAAAAGAATCCGAAGCTTCTCATTGAATTCAATTTCACTCATTGATTGTACTTAACCTGTGCCATCATCGATTCCATCGCCGCCGCATAATCGTCTTGTTTGAAGATCGCACTACCAGCCACTAAAAGCTGAGCGCCCCGGTCAGTTGCCACGCCAATGGTCGAAGGGTTGATCCCGCCATCGATCTCGAGAATTAAATCTTCTCCGCCCGGCATGCTCCGAATTTCGTCGAACTTGTCCAAAACTGGTTCGATAAAAGATTGCCCACCAAAGCCAGCGTGGACGCTCATTACGAGTGCCATATCTGCATGCGGAATAGCATCTTCAATTCTTGCAGTGGAGGTATCTGGATTCACCGCAATACCCGCTCCAACTCCTAACTCTTTAATTTGATTAAGTAAGCTACATGCATCCTCTGTCGCTTCGGCGTGAACAGTAATCATGTCAGCACCGGCGTCCCGAAACGCCTCGATATACTTTTCTGGATGAACCATCATCAAGTGAACATCCAGAGGCAAATCAGTGAGTTTCCGCATGGCAGAAACAATCGTCATGCCGTACGTAAAATTAGGAACAAAAACACCGTCCATCACATCGAGGTGTAAACCCGCGACTCCTGCTTCCTCGAGCAATTCAATCTCACGTTCAAGATTTCCGAAGTCGCACAGCAACAACGATGGTAATACAGCGGGAGTTGCCTCTTTAAAAGCAGGGATACATTCACGCCCTAGTGACATAGTCATCAACGCTAATTGTTTATCAGTAATTTATAAACCGAAACTAAATCACTCTTCCGTTTTGCAAGAGCGTCTCCGGAACGATTCAAAAATTCTAGCCGCACCATTTAGCTTCGCTAGAGCCAAATGCAGTTTCTGCTTTAAACTAGGCAATAACTGGTGCCTACAATCCGAAAAACACGTAAGAAACCGAGAAAAACTTATTTTTCAGCAATTCCGGCAACATTCAAATCCACGATTTTTCTCGGAAAACGAACTATTTATCCTTATTGTAGAATTGAGTCAAATCAATCCCGCGTTCCCGCTGTTCGTCTTCCATTAGTTTCACTCTCGTTTCCAACCGTTCGATCTGTTTAACCATCTTTGGAATTAAATCATCGACCGGATCCTTTTTTGCAGGCCGCGGAACGGCAGGATAATTTAGCTGACGCTGCAATGCTGAGAACAAGTACATGGGTTCTTTGCCGCGATTTGCCAGTGCGATCCGCCCCTCTTTTTCCCCGAATAAAACAATATCGGGAACTTCACCCTCGCCCTCGACTCCGGTCACTTGCTCCCGTTTGTTGCGACGAGATAAATAATGCTCACTGTGAACATAAACCAAGTCCGCGATATCAACCAAACCAACGCGATGTCGGATCGACAAGATCCACTGCCGCCACACTTGGTCATAAACACCGTCCTCAGCCATCGCCCGCAATCCATAGTCATAGTCTAAATGGTTTTGGCAAATGGTCTCAAACTGAAAAAAGAACATAGAGATCGGATCCGTACTTTCTGCTCGAAAACTCGCCTCATATTCAAGAATTAAAAGCGCACGTCGCATATCAAAACGACCCGATTCATCTTCGGCGGCTTCCACCAAAAATGTTTGGAACGGCGCAAAGTAATGCCCAATCTTTTTCATCGCGGTCGCCATCGTCCCAACGTGGGTCAACTCCGCTAACAAAAAATCGATTGCAATTGGCAATTTAGTAGTACTTAGAATCTCATCCCTCAAATGCCGCATCACCACCTGAACTGGATCTGATTTTTCGGTGCGACTGTTGAGACCACGAAACAAGTAGGCTTGCTCGATGTACTCTTCTCTGGCAAGTGTAGGCATAGAATTTTATTCACTCAAAAGGAGTAACGATTTAACAGCGTCGCTAGTAATCTATTTCTTCAAAAACTCAAAATCATTCTTTTCCAACCCGTCACCAACCTGAACTCGCTTCTCTTTAAGTTGAGCATCAAAAAAAACAAGGGCCTGCTGAACCCAATTCATATCAGAAAAGGTACCCAAGTGACCATTCCCTTTAGCGATTTCATGCTGGCTTTCTAAATTGGCATCCAGCAATTGTTGATGCATCTTAAACGACGACTCCCAGGGGACAATCCAATCGGAATTCCCATGAAACAAATAAAATGGCGGATCGTCGGCCGAAATATAAGTCGTGGGTGAGGCAAGCTGATAAACTTCGGGAGATTCCGCTCGGGATTTACCCAGCCAGTATACCAATACATTCGAGTCGGGCGCGACCCAGCTAAACTCGCAGGGCGCCCCTCCGGCGACGACACACTGAATTTTAGACGAGAACCCAGATACAGACGGCTCAATTTCTCCTTCTAAACCGTCCTGCGGATTCGTCGTGCCCAGCAGAGCAACCAAGTGGCCACCCGCGGAATAACCAAAAGCTCCCACGCGTTCGACATCGATTTTATACTCGTCAGCGTTCGCCCTCATCCACCGAACCGCGTGCTTACAGTCGTGTATCTGTGCCGGAAATTTATATCTCGGGGCGTGACGGTAATCTATCGCTACCACCACATAACCAGCGGCCACCATCCGCCACGCATGTCGAAGCATCGCGAACTTTGTCCCACTGCGCCAAGCGCCACCATGGACTGCCAAAATCGCCGGAAATGGACCGCGCCCGGAAGGTATGAAGATGTCGCACTTCAATTCTTCTTCGTCGGTCTCTTTGTAAACAATGTTTCGCTTTGTCTTGTACGTCGGCCGCCTTCTTTTTGAGCTCGTCACAACTCGGGGACGCGGAGGTAAATCATCTTCACGTGATGTCTCCTGCTGCTTTACCACAAGTGGAACCTCAACCGACACAAGCTCGTGGACAGCTGTTAATTTACCAAAGAAGGTCTCAGACCTGTCATGTACTTCAGATATCCGTAACAAAGGCTGCCCTTGCGCTAGAGAGACATCGCTCCACGGACAACCGGCAACGAAAGAGAGAATCAGCAATACGAACATGAAAAACCTTCCATTTAATGGACAATCATTGCCAACTGGTCACTCTTAAAATAAATCATCATGGGGAAAACTAAAGTAATCGCCACTCGCGACAACGAATAAACAGCAGCCGACGCCTCGATTGTAACGGATTTTGCCGAGCCAATAATATCGGCAGAACATGAACCGCCCCGACGACACCACCCCGACCTGGTTAACCTGACTCGATTTTGACGGTTCGCCACTTCATCAATTATGCAGGGCACGTAGAATGAGGTCATCAACCGCCCTCTTATGTGACCGTCTTGTGAAGGTCGACATTGGCTCACTCAATCGAAGAATAAAAATGAACAAGTCGTTCTCAACAATCCCGGAAGCCGTCGAAGCAATTAAATTGGGCAAAGTCGTCATTGTTCTCGACGACGAGGCACGCGAAAACGAGGGTGACTTTATTTGCGCTGCAGAAACAGCAACGGCCGAAAATATTAATCTGATCATGAGCGGAAGGGGCGATTTTTGTGTGCCAATCCTCCCGGAAGCGGTGGAAAGACTAAAAATCTCACCTTTGGTCGACAACCTAGATAACAACTCTACGAACCAGACTGCTTTCCACACGCCTTTGGATCATATCTCTGCAAAGACTGGAATCACAGCCGAGGAGCGAGCAACTTGTGTTCGCGCAATCGCTGATCCCAATTCGTCCGCAGACGATTTCCAACGACCTGGTCACGTACATATGCTCCTCGCGAAACGCGGTGGAGTACTTCGTCGTGCGGGGCACACCGAAGCGGCAGTCGACCTGGCAAGAATGGCTGGTCTCGCCCCGGCAGGCGTCCTTTGCGAAATTCTAGATGAGGACGGCAACCG
>JAPOIJ010000291.1 GCA_029979005.1 Planctomycetota bacterium
AAAACGCGCATCCAGAACTTGCAAAAGCGCTTGAGCCATCACGGCGAGCGGGGAATACGGGACTGCGGGTTTTTCGGCTAACGCAAATTTACGAACAGATGGGAGACCAGCATCCTGAGTTGAAGGAACTACTTCCCGGCGAAGTCGATCTCCAGGATGTTCGCAAAATTTCAGAAGACCTGATCGAGCCGCAGTTCGAGCGGGTTCCCGGTGTCTCCGAAGCAGACACTTACGGAGGCCAGGAAGAGGAACTGCAGGTGATCGTCGATCCGGAACGACTTGCGGCGCGCCAACTGACGATTGCCGATGTTCGACTTGCGTTGGGTGGTCAGAACAAAGACACTTCAGCGGGCAACGTTTGGGAAGGTAAGAGGCGTTGGGTCGTTCGTACACTTGGGCAATTTCGCGATCCAGAACATGTAAAGCAGCAAGTCCTTGCGATTGAAGATGGAATTCCCGTTTATGTTCGAGATGTCGCTGAGGTTCAACTGGCCTATAAAAAGCAGGAAAGCATTTCGCGGCGATATGGCATCGCCAGTAATGGGCTTAGCATACGCAGGACATCGGGCGCAAACGTTCTTGAAGTGATGAGTGGCGTTCAAAAAGTGACCGAGGATTTGAATAAAGGATTATTGAAGCGTTTGGATCTAGAGCTGTTTCAGTACTACGACGAGACGGAATATATCCAATCGGCAATCAAGATTGTCCAGCAAAACATCTTTGTCGGCGGTGCTCTGACGATCATCGTATTATTGTTGTTTCTACATTTAGGGCGGCGAACGTTGCTCGCTGTGCCCCTAATTGCAGGTAGCGCGGTCGCATGTGTTTTTGTGTCGCCTTGGTTTTTTCTTGTCACCTTGGGATTAACCCTTGGTGTGGGATTTTGGTTTGGTCGCGGAGCCTTGATTGTCGGACTTGCGATTCCGGTTAGCATTATCGGAACATTTCTGATGCTCGGCTTGATGGGGCGTTCATTGAATGTGATCAGTCTTGCCGGGCTCGCTTTTGCAGTGGGGATGCTCGTGGACAATGCGGTGGTCGTGCTGGAGAACATCTATCGACGACGTCAAAGTGGAGGGAGTGCTTTTCAGGCGGCATCCCAAGGAACGAAGGAGGTCGCCGGTGCGGTGATTGCATCCACGCTGACGACAATTGCCGTGTTCATTCCGGTGCTTTTCGTCCAAGAGACTTCCGGGCAACTTTTTCGCGATATCGCACTGGCTATCAGTTGCGCCGTCGGTTTGTCATTGGTTGTCTCCTTCACGCTGATCCCGACGGCAGCGGCACGATTAATTGCCAGAGGTTCCTTTGCTGACAACGAAGACTCTTCAGATGCTCATCCGATTGGTGCGGCACCTGACGCTGACGAAAATGTCACGCGTCGATCTCAATTTCACGAGGCCGGGCTTCTCGTGCGACTGATTCACCGATTGGGAATTGGATTCTCCGGTGGTGTTACCAATTTAAATCGATGGATTCTCGCAAGTTCTTTGAGATCCTCTGCCCTGATCGTATTAATGGTGACGATGTCGTTGGGAATCTCTTATTTGCTCTGGCCGAAAGTTGAATACCTGCCTTCAGGTAATCGTAATTTTGTATTTTGCAGTCTTTCACCTCCACCGGGATACAACATCAAACAACTGATGGCGATGGGTGAGAAGCTGGAAAAAGACCTCGAGCCTTATTGGAATGTCGATGGAGATAGTCCTGAGCTTGAATATCCCCCTATCGACTATTACTTTTACTCGGTCCGTGGCACATCTGTTTTCATGGGCTTTCGAACCAAAGACGAATCGCGAGTTCGAGAGTTGATTCCGCTGGCCAAAAAGGCGGGTTCACAGTTTCCTGGAACGCGAGCAATTGCGAAACAATCCAGTTTGTTTGAGCGTGGATTGAGCAGTGGCCGTACGATCGATGTTGAGATCACGGGTGGTGATTTGAATAAGTTGATTTCAGTTGGCCGCCGGGTGCTTGAAGACGTCAAGGCAATGATTCCCGAAGCACAGGCCCAACCCAAACCGAGTCTCGATCTTTCCAGCCCAGAAATTCATGTTCAGCCGAAACTGGTGGAGTCGTCTGAGATGGGAATCAGTGCGGCGGAGCTCGGTTACACCATCGACGCATTTGTCGATGGTGCTTATGCGGGTGACTATTTTGTCGATGGAGATAAAATCGACTTGACGATTATCGGCAAGAATTCTTTTGGGAGTCGTACCCAAAATGTTTTGTCATTGCCGGTGGCCACTCGAGCAGGACAAGTCGTACCACTTTCAGCGTTGGCTGAGATTGAATACAGCAGCGGTCCCGAAGCGATTTATCGCCGCGAAAAATTGCGTGCGATCACGATTTCGGTGACACCCCCCCTAACCATGCCGCTTGAAGAAGCAATGCAGATTATTGATAAACAGATCGTTGGCAAGTTGCATGATGAAGGATTGTTGGACGGCGATACGATGGTCTCGCTTTCCGGAACGGCCGATAAACTGCGTCAGGCATGGGAAGCACTGCGATTAAATTTGTTGCTTGCTTTAGTCATTACCTATCTGTTGATGGCGGCGTTGTTCGAATCATGGTTGTATCCATTCGTAATTCTGTTCAGCGTTCCGTTGGGGGCGGTAGGTGGAGTATTGGGATTGTGGGTGCTCAATTTCTTTGTCTATCAGCCGCTGGATGTGTTGACGATGCTGGGCTTTGTGATTTTGATTGGTACCGTTGTCAACAATGCGATCCTGATCGTCCATCAATCGCTACACTATTTGCGAGACGGGATGTCAGCTCGTGAAGCGGTACCTGCGAGCGTTCGAAAGCGTATTCGTCCGATTTTTATTACGACAACAACTACGGTTCTTGGGTTATTGCCATTGGTTATTTTTCCCGGTGCAGGCAGCGAACTTTACCGTGGACTTGGATCGGTTGTTCTCGGCGGCCTAGTCGTCTCTACCGTGTTCACACTCTTTCTCGTACCCGCAGTGTTCATTTTGGTTATGGAGTTAAAAGAATCGGTATTGAGTGCCTTTCGTTCTAGCGGTTCGAGGCTAACTCTGCCGACAACTGTACCGGTTGAACCAAGCCAATCGAATTGAATCGGCGCACGAGAGAAACTCGGCCGGAATCTGGCTCTAACAAGAAAATCAAAAGCGGGTTTCAGTGGTTTTGCTACACCGCTATTGAGCTGTAAAACTTGGTCTACGACTGGCCGCGTTTTCCGCCAGCTCCACCGCGTCCGCCCGCACCTCCTCCTTGTCCTCCGAATCC
>JAPOIJ010000070.1 GCA_029979005.1 Planctomycetota bacterium
AACCGAATCGGCACGCCTCTTTTAATGTGAAACCACTTTTTCTCTCCACCGCGTTTGTCGCTATCGTCGACGAACACTGCAACCGGTTTTCCATCGTACTGAACATCTCCAAGTTCCTTGGCAAGTGATGTGCAATACTCCATCACCTCGGCGCGTTCTTCTTCCTTGCGAATAACAGGACAGATCACAACGTGCTTCGGAGCTAAACGTGGCGGCAGCACCAGCCCATCGTCGTCACTATGGGTCATGATCAACGCTCCAACCAAACGTGTCGAGACTCCCCAGGAAGTCGTCCAAGCATACGATTCACCGCCCTCGGCATTTTGAAACTTAATACTCTGGGCTTTCGAAAAATTCTGACCTAAAAAATGAGACGTACCAGCCTGAAGTGCTTTTCGATCCTGCATCATCGCTTCGATCGAAAGGGTCATATCCGCACCCGGAAATCGCTCCCCCTCCGTCTTCTCACCTTTGACTACCGGCATTGCCATGTACTCTTCGGCAAATTTCGCATAGACGTCGAGCATCAAGCGTGTTTCATCAAGCGCTTCCTCCTTGGTCGCATGTGCCGTATGACCTTCCTGCCAAAGGAATTCGGCCGTCCGCAGGAACAGGCGAACTCTCATTTCCCAACGAACGACATTACACCACTGATTAATCTTCAATGGTAAATCACGATAGGACTCGATCCATTTCGCAAACATGTGCCCGATGATCGTTTCACTGGTTGGCCGAACAATCAATGGCTCCTCTAATTTTCCCGCCGGCACCAAACCTCCGTCAGCTCCCGGCTCTAATCGGTGATGCGTTACGACTGCACATTCTTTGGCAAATCCCTCAACGTGCTCTGCTTCTTTTTCTAAAAAACTCTTCGGAATAAAGAGCGGAAAATAGGCATTTTCGTGCCCCGTTTCTTTAAACATCCCATCGAGCACCCCCTGCATATTCTCCCAAAGTGCGTAGCCCCATGGCTTGATAACCATGCAACCGCGAACCGGTGAATTCTCCGCAAGATCAGCGGCGCGAACAATTTGCTGATACCAACCAGGATAGTCCTCTGAACGAGTAGGTGAGATTCCAGTTTTAGCCATTTCCAGTCAACAATCATTTCGGGGGTAGGGCGGATGTGATTGTCTCTCAATCCGCTCATTCTACGCTTTGCCAGCCATTGCCAAAAGGGACTCTCTATAACGAACTGTATTCCAGATGCCGGTTTCTTTTATCTCAACCCGTTCTTGATGCAAATTGCGACGGCACCTAGAATTCTCAGTCCGGTCGCTCAAATCCGTCAGGGCACCATTCCATTCTCTCAAATTTAATTGAGTAAGCCCAAAATGCCCAATCGCCGTTTCGTGAACGAACTTTCTGATGGTGAAACAATTGAACAGGTCTTCTTAGCCTCTGAAAAGCAACTCAGAACCAATCGAAACGGAAATCTATACTTACAAGTCCGCCTGAATGACCGAACGGGTTCGGTGACTTCGATGCTCTGGAACGCGAGCCAAAAACATCACGACGCTTTTGACAACGGTGATTTTGTCCGCGTTAAAGGAACTGCACAACTCTATAACGGAGGCATGCAAATTCTTGCCAAGCAGTTTGACAAAGTCGACAATTCTGCAGTTGACGAATCGGACTTCGTCACGCTTTCCAATCAAAAATTGGAATCCATGCTTGGCCGAGTTTCTGAATTACTAAGAAGCATGAGCAATGTTCATCTCCGCAATCTAGCCGAATGCTACCTCATTGATGAAACATTTATGAGCGGGCTTCGCTCGGCTCCGGCAGGCGTGAAAAATCACCACGCTTATCACGGTGGGCTTCTCGAGCACATTCTCTCTCTCATGGAAATCTGTCAGCTAGTCGCCCCAAGGTACCCTCAACTCAATCCCGACCTCTTGCTCATGGGAGCCTTTATTCACGACAGTGGGAAAATCCGAGAACTCACGTATTCTCCGGACCTCGGTTATAGCGATGCAGGGCAATTACTTGGACACCTCGTTCAAGGCGTCTCCATGCTCGATGAGATGATCGCAATAACTGAAAAACAAGCAAATGAAGCGTTCCCCGTCGAACTTGCAAATCAACTCCGCCATATGATTATTTCGCACCATGGGCAATACGAATTCGGCAGCCCCAAGTTACCCATGACGCTCGAAGCAATCACGCTCCATCATCTCGACAATTTAGACGCCAAAATTCACAGCGTTTCAAAGCTGATTGAAGAAGATGTAAACAAATCAAGTCCATGGACTGTTTATCACCCTTCCATTGGACGCAAGATATACAAGGGTCTCTCATCCTAACCCCAGTCTGCACCTGACCGCCGTACAGTCTCGCCAGACCTTGCCAATAATTTTGAGGGGTCTCACCCGGCAGCCGATCTTTAGAGCCAATCCCCCCGAACTTCAATTTCAATTGGCCATTCGAATCCGCCAAACGAATTCACTCGGGTCCTCCACTCGCTTCTGGGCAGCGATTTAATCCTTAACATCGCTTTTATAAAACTTAGATGCGCGGAATTACGGCAAATCGCCGTTTCCAGTAGCTATTTGCCGGTGTGCAAAATAAACTCTAGTCATGAATGAAGCAAAACAAGTAGAAAAACTAATCCTCGAATTGGTTTTAAGCGACAACTACCAGCCGCTCAAACCCAAAGCCATCGCAAAGAAACTTAGACTTCTGGACGAAGAGCGTGAAGTAAAGAGAACGATCAAGCGGTTGATTAAAAAAGGCCGACTGGCTTACGGACCAAAGCACTTAGTCATCCGCTGTAAGCAAAAACCTCAGGCCGCTAACAATCGCAAGACCAAAACTGACGCTCGCGAAAAAAACATCACTGGGCGTTTCCGCAAAAATCCTGGCGGCTTTGGATTCGTCACCCCTGAAAACTCCACCGCCACCGATCGTTCCGACGACATCTTTATCCCAAAATCAAAAACCTCGGATGCCTCAGATCGCGATATCGTAAAAATCCGGATCTCCAAATCACGAGGGCGGGTTAGTGGGCATATCATCGAGGTTGTAAAACGGCACACCCATCGTTTTGTCGGTACTTACCGAATTACCGGTGGCTTAGGGTTTGTAGATGTCGACGGCGGCGTTTTCGAATCGGGAATTCTCGTCGGAGACGCCGGAGCAAAAAACTGCAAAGTCGACGACAAAGTCGTCATCGAAATTGCAAACTTCCCCTCAATTAATCAACCCGGAGAAGGCGTTGTTACTGAAGTCCTCGGAGACCGCGGTTCGCCCGGAGTTGATACGCTTAGCATCATAAGACAATACAATCTTCCTGAAGACTTCCCTGAATCCGTCCTCGAAGAGGCTCGAAGCCAAGCCGAAAAGTTCGACGAATCGATCGGAGACCGAACAGACTTTACAAAAACGACCGTCATCACAATCGACCCCAAGACCGCCAGGGATTTCGACGATGCAATTTCATTGCAGAAATTAGACAATGGCCACTGGCAGCTAGGGGTTCACATCGCGGATGTATCTCACTTTGTACCACTGCATAGCGAACTAGATACAGAAGCCTTCCAACGCGGAACCAGCATCTATCTTCCCGATCGGGTGATCCCGATGCTTCCAGAGATTATTTCCAACAATCTGGCCAGCCTCCAGCCAAACCGTGTTCGTTATTGCATGACCGCCCTGATTGAGTTCACCTCCGACGGAATCCCCGTACAAACCGAACTTCACCGCGGCGCAATTCAGTCCGCTCATCGGTTCACCTACGAGGAAATCGACGATTACCTCGCCGATGATGAACCGTGGAAACAAAAACTCCCCAAGGATGTATTCGAACTCGTTCGAAACATGCACACATTAGCCATGACCTTGCGGCGCCGACGAATGAAGGCTGGCGCCATCAACCTGATTCTTCCAGAAGTCAAAATAGACCTCGATGAAGACGGGAAAGTCGTCGGCGCTCATACCGTCGACAACACCGAAAGCCATCAGGTCATTGAAGAGTTCATGCTCGCTGGTAACGAGGCGGTCGCGCAAAAAATGGCCGACAAGAAACTGTTCTACATGCGTCGAGTTCATCCACAACCGAGTGAACAAAAACTCAATCAGCTTACAGAATTTGTCCAGCAACTCGGCATTCAGTGTGATTCTTTAAAAAGTCGATTTGAAGTTAAACGCGTAATTGAAGAATCTGAGAATCTGCCGCAACAGCACGCTATTCACTATGCCGTTCTCCGCAGCATGCAAAAAGCGGTTTACAGTCCCGATGAAATCGGGCACTACGCATTAAACAGCGATAATTACTGTCACTTTACTTCTCCCATTCGCCGCTACCCCGATCTAATCATTCACCGAATGGTCGGAGACCTGATCGACGGAAAACAGCCGGATGCAAATTTTGAACGTCTGGCAATGCTCGGCAATCACTGTAGCGATCTTGAAAAGCGGGCGACCGAAGCGGAGCGAGATTTAATCAAACTCAAGTTATTGAATTTTATGGCGGGAAAGATTGGCCACACCATGTCGGCAGTCATTACCGGAGTTGAATCGTTTGGAGTTTTCGCGCAGGGGATCGAGATCCCGGCAGAAGGGATGATCCCTGTTGATAAACTTCCGCCGGACACTTATGAGTACGACCGGAACATCAGGACACTCGCAGGTTTCCGCAAAGGGAACGAGTATCGCTTAGGAGATAAAATTGAAGTTCAAGTGACAAAGGTTGATCCCGACGCAAGAACACTTGAATTTGAAATCTCAAAAACGGAAAACTCGAGTCCTCCGCGTACCGAACGCCCGCAAAAAACAGACCGACCGCCTCGTGAAAATCGATCCCGTCGAATCAATACGCATACCCGTGACACAGCCCAGGACGAATGGGAAAAAATTCGGGCCAACGGACCACAGAAAGGTCACAACAAAAAACGACAAGCCCGCGATGTAGAAGCAAAACAAGGCCGCAGTAAATCGAATTCCCGTAAAAAGAAAAAGTCGACCGACGGTAAGAAAAACAAATCCAAACTGAAGAGCAAGGCAAAGTTAAAAAACAAAACCAAGTCAAAAAATAAATCTCGCTCAAAAACTGTCAAACCAAAAACTACAAAACCCAAAAAACGAGCCAAACGCAAGCGCAGCTAAATTTGGCATTCCTAGGTGCAACACTATCCATTGAAGAAGGCCGCACCACGCTCGGTTCAAAAGGCGGTTCAAAAGGCGGTTCGAAAGGCGATTTGAAAACGATTCTTTGAAACACTTCTTGCTTATCGCGGGTATAATGCGCTGCGGTGCGATTGCAAATTTTCTTTTGATCAATTAGCCGATCGCTTTCATTTGCTAAGCCACTTGTTTCTGTTTAAATCTTTGGAAAAACATGCCATACCGACTGATTCGCCACAATTCCTCAAAAATCTCAACCAGTGCAATTGCGGTTTTAATGGCTCTCGTTACTTTTAGCCACGTTCAAAGCCAAGAAAAAATCAGTTCGGAATCTCTGTTCTCGGCAGATCGAATTTCTTCCATCGAAATAGAACTACCTCAAAAGGACTGGGATTTCATCCGCAATCAATCGCGATCTTTTTCTGAATCACTAGGCAAAGAAATCGCGGAATCCCCTTTTGAATATGTAAAAGGGGACATAACGATCGACGGGAAAAAGATTGAGGATGTAGGGATACGAAAAAAAGGATTCCTTGGCTCTCTTAACGTTGAGCGTCCCTCCCTAAAGATACGGTTCGACAAATACCGTGATCAAGATCCTGTGGAAGGTTTAGATCGATTGACACTTAACAACAACAACCAGGATCCTTCACGTGTCTGCCAGTATTTGAGCTACAAACTGTTTCGGGAGTCAGGAACTCGAAGCCCTCGCTGCGGATTCGCAAAGGTCTCTGTCAATGGAAAATATCTTGGCATCTATTCAAATGTAGATTCGGTTAGACCCATCTTCTTAGAACGGGAGTTTGGCGATGGCACTGGTGATTGTTTTGAAGGAACCATCACAGACTTTTTCCCCGACTGGGTCAAAAAGTTCGAAGCGAAGAACAAGAAAGCGAGCTACAAGGATCTTAAGAAGATTGCGGCAGCCCTTGCCCCTTCCGAACCGGAACAAGACAAACTCCGAGAGTTAGTTAACCTTGACGCCTTTATGCGATTCTGGGCCATGGAAAGTCTCATTGGATTCTGGGACGGCTATTGCAGCAATCAAAATAATTTTTTTATCTATCAAAACCCCAGCGACTCCAAGTTTTACTTTATCCCCTGGGGCACTGATTCCGCATTTACCATCTCCTCCCCAATCCCACCGTATCGAATTCGGCCTAAATCTGCTCACGCCAAAGCGATCATTCCAAATAAACTCTATCGCATTCCACAATTTCAGTCGCAGTATTTTGAAACACTCAACCAATTCCTTGACGAACACTGGGACGAACCGCTTCTCCTTGCTGAACTGGATCGTCTGGAATCCATGCTCGAAGAACATGTAATACCTTCTAATAGCAAGTTTTCAACCTCCATGAATGGTTTCCGCAGATTCATCAAAAATCGCCGCAGTAGCCTGGTCAGAGAATTAAAAGACGGCCCACCCAAGCTGAGCTCCCGTGAAAAGAAACCAATTTATTTTGCTGAGGTTGGGACTGCAAAAATCGAATTTTCGACCCAGTGGTTTAATGAAACACCCGGTAAAAAAATTCCTGTCGGGAAAGCCAAATTAGATTTTTCAAAAGACGGGAAACAAGTCACACTCAACAAGCTTTCTGTTTACGCAGAACAAAGCAAGGCTCCCTCGCAAGATAAAGTTAAGCCTCCAACGATTGTAATCACGGGCAAAGATGAACGCAGCGGGAAGACAATGACTATCGCTGTTAGCATTGCGAATGATCAATTTAAACCATCCGAAGATAACAAGGTGAACGTTTCTGGTTTATTTCTAGTAAACGGCATCTTCATGCCCTCGAAAATGGAGATGATCGACGGTACCGCAATTTTGGATGCAGCCTCTATGAAGCAGGGGGCTAAAGTGGAAGGCCAGCTCGAACTTAGGATAAAAAAGATGAAGACTTCGGATTGATAATTCCATCACCTGAATTAGCTTGCACTTTTTAGCAACCATCAAAATTTAGCGATTGCTAACGAAATAACGCACAGCAACTCCCAAGGCGAGCTGGCGAAAACACGAAATCATGCTTCCGTTCCATTCCCCCGGGCCTTGCCCAGGCTGAGTTCTAAAGTCAAACAGAAGTTTTTTTAAGTGTTGAATTCTGCGATTAAACAGGATCTATGACATCAAAAAACTCCCTAGCTTCCTGACTATTGCCTGAACCACGGACACTCATGCCGTCGTTTAAATTGCCTTCCACGAACTAGACACTTGGATTGGCTATCTACTTGCAGTTGCCGCTCAAATTCAATGGCCACATTTTGAGTTTGTTTAGAAATTTAAATTCGGAATTTGCTTGCATCAAATTTTGTTTTGGCATTACCATGGAAGTCGCGGATGGATGTTGTGTTTCGGCATGTCTTAAAACGAATTGGCTGGCTGAAGTAAAAGTCTCAAAGGAAGAGAATTATGATTCACTATTCGTGCGACCGATGCAGACGAACAATTGAACCTGATCAGGAGCTTCGGTATTCCGTCAACATTAAGATTGAGGTCGCGCTCGACACGATTGAATTCGAATCCGAAGAAGATCGCGATCACCTTATTGAACTCAATGAAATACTTGAGCGGCTAGATGAATCTGAGAGACAGGAGATTAGCCAATCGGCCTATCGAACCCGTAAGTTCGACCTCTGCTCGGATTGCCATCGGGAGTACATTCAAAACCCCCTTGCAATTGACAATGCGGTTAAGCTTGGATTCAGCCAGAACTAACATTGAAAACATCTCTCACTTCCTAAACTTAAGAGTGAGGAGATTCAGGTGGAACTGTTCTTCAAAGTCATTAGTTCGCTATCGACCTAGCTTGAACATGCCTTGCCTCGCTAACACAAACTGATCAGCAACGTCCACCAGATCCGGGGGCAGATCCGATCGGTACCGCTCAAGATACTCATCCTTACCTGACTGAATCAAACGGTGCGCCCAGTGCGGAGGTAAACTCTGCGAATCTTCGCTTCGGCCTAAACGAGACAAATAATTTGATCCGGCGGTCAACCGATTTTGCAACTGCTCCCAGTTAATTCGCAATCTGGTTTCCGAATCAACAAAATCACGGGCAGCTTTTCGCGCCTGGTCATCGCCTTCGAGATAAATGGGGATCACAAACATGCAGCTTTCTTCAAACGAATCGCTCCAAGAACCAATAATTCGCCTCTTCCCAGTGACGCTGCATTTAAGTTTGATAACTCCACCACTCCACGTTCGAGGCACTCGAAAAGCGATGACCAGATCACGACCTCCCTCCAGTGTTGTTTGTTTTGACGGATGAAATCGAAAAAAGACACCACAGCCACGGTTGACAGTTCCACTGGCTACCAAGACATCATGCTGAGGTCGCTCTTGATATTTAATCGTGCTACCGGTGCGACTTGATAGGTCAGCTTTAATGGATCCATTGACCATGTCCGGGAAACGACCATTCAGACTACCGCCAATTCCTTTGGCCTGATCTTCGTTTTTTTCAACATCGATAAGTCCTTCGATCTCACTTACCGTTTGAGTTTTAGGAGCGTAATCCACCAGAGGATACGACTGCTGATTCCAAACGATATCGTAACGAAAACTAGAGATTGCCCCCCGGTCTTGCATCCCAATTTCAGAGGTAACTGGAATCAGCAATTCGATGACTTTCTCAGACGACTCTTCCCGTGCACTTAAACGCTCGGGGGAGATAGGACGAACCGCAATCATCGCAGGGGCATCAAATCGGACAACGGAATCGTTCGCAGCAGCCAACCCTATTTGAAACGCCAGTAACAAACTCATTGCAAATAATTGCGTGGTGGAAAAAACACACCTCATCATGCACTCCCGAATTGACGGTGTCCGTCGTTACTCTCTCTCCTCAGAGAGCAACAAACAATAATCAAACTCCGTCTTGGAGTGAGCCAGCGGCAACCATTTGCCAACAATAGCGATTGCAAAAAGAAGAGAAAATGCACGCAAATGACATGCAATCTCTCATGCAAACCGACTTACGTTCTCTAGAACGACTTGGTTCATATATTATTTTATAATAATTCCACCGTCTGAGACCGTGCTATCAAAGAAAATCGGCAAACTGCAGACAATCTCTAATTCACACAGGCGATCTCACCAAAGCTGGTAATTTCACCGAACCCGTGGCCGGATTCTACTGGCTTATTACCCGGCCGAATGCTAAGAACCACCTGAAAACCCGCCGACTTTGCCGCTACCAATTCCCCAACAACATCACTCACAAACAAAATTTCACCCGGATCAAGACCATATGAATTGGCGATCTCCCGATAACTATCCGAATCCTGTTTGGCACCAGTCGTGGTGTCGTAATGTCCATTCAACATACCAAGCAAACTACCGGCAACCGTGTGTCCAAAAAACAGTTTCTGGGCCTGGACACTACCTGAGGAATAAATCCGGACGTCTTTATCAAGCATATTCCACTGACGAATACTATCAGCAACATCCTCGTAAAGATGTGCAACTAATTCCCCACTATGAAACCCTTCTTTCCAAATTAAACCCTGAATCTGCTTCAGTCCGGTCGCTTTTACATCAGCATCCATCAGCCCGATGATTCCGGACACCACGCACTCCTGCTTCTCAGAATCAGCCGCACAATCCTTGAACCAGGCATCCTCAGAATCGAATCCCAGATCGACAGCCAGCAACCCAACTGCTGACTGGACCGCTTCATCGCTCCAGTGGCTCGAAATATACGTTTCTGCATGCTCCCTCACAAATGGAAACATCGCATCGTAGACAAAGCTAATCGAGGAAGTCGTTCCTTCAATATCCAGTAAAATTCCGCGCGCATTGGTTTCAAACATTAGTTCACCATAAAAAAAGCGGAACTCTTCAGCTCCGCAAAATCAGTTTTTCAATTACCGAATTTCAATCCAACCGAAGATTAGAACTGAACAATTTTCTCTGGGTCAAGATCGCCACCTTCCCCCTCCAGGTAGCTTGGCCCCATACACATCGGAGAATACTGGTTGTGAACGGGCTCCTCCATGTAATGCGGAGCCCAGCCACTCATGTCCTCAAACAGCCGTATACATCGAATCGTCTTATCGGAGCAAAGATTAAACCAATGGTGCGTCCCCTTGGGAACGCTGATCAAGTCCCCGGACTCAACGGTCACTGCAAACACAGGGGCTGATTCGGGATTAATGTGAAAAACCCCTGAGCCCTTTACGGTAAAACGAACCTCATCTTCAGTGTGCAAATGTTCCTTGTCGAACTTCGCGAGCATCTCATCAAGCCCGGGCGTCTCAGGATTTACATTGATTACGTCCGCCGTAACAAATCCGTGGGCCTGCTTAAGCCGTTCGATCTCTGGTGCATAAGCTTCTAGAATCTCTTCATTAGTCGCGTCCGTACCGATCCGCCCCTCGACATCCCACTGTTCAAATTCAATTCCATATTGTTTCAAGAACGCTTTAATTTCAGCAGGTTCACGAATTTCACAATTTTCTTCTGGAATTTGTACTCGGGCCATCGGCTTACCTCGCAAAAAGAAATCTCGATCAATTTCACCAACAGCAACAGGCATCACGTGCCCGCCGAACATGTTAGCTAACGCGACGTATTCTAGCCGAAAGTGCTCGATTCGTCATCTATCAAACAACCGGGAACCCATTTTTTCGTGCAATGCATTCGAACAGAAACTCGTAAATTTCGATATGACGCCTCGCGGAAAAGACGTCTTTCCCCCAGGTATAAAGGCCGTGTTTTCGGATTAAAAATCCGTGCGTCATTGGTTCCATTGGATCAGAAAGCCGTTCCCTCACGAGTTCGGCGAGCGCTGGAATATCTTGCGTATTCTCAAAAATCGGTAACCAGTGGTTATGCTCGTGGGTTTTAACTCCCTCGAGCCCCTTCAACATCTCAAACCCCTCTATTTCAAAGCCGCCGTCTTCAAAAAAATGATCAGATAATAAAGTCCCCCAGACACTGTGTGTATGCAGGATACATCCGATGTCATTTTGTTCGGCCAGCACTACGTGCAACATTGTTTCAGCTGAAGACTTAGGCTGATCTGGCTCGATTGGATTTCCATCAGCTCCGATATGAACAAAGTCCAACCGGCCAAGTCGCCCCTTATCTTTACCACTGGCGGTCACAAGCAGCTCAACTGGATCGTTGCTCAGCACTGCACTGTAATTACTACTGGTTCCCACTGACCAACCACGGGAGTGAAAAAGTTGCCCGCATTCAATTAACTGATCCAGAAGTACTTCGTGATTAGCGAGTGGACTCGATTCGGGCATTAATTCAGACATATTTCGTATCAAATCTAAGATATTAAGGGAGCGACATTTCGATAACTCATTCGAAAGCAGCAACTATATTTAGCTGTGCATCCGAGGTAAGTCATCACCAATTTCAATAATCTCAGCCTCCAGCGCCGATAACTCATTCAGCCGTTGCTTCACTTCGTCGTCGGAACCAAAAAACTTAGCCATCCGGACATAGGTCGTGTGATGACGTGCCTCTGATTCAAACAGACTACCATAAAAATCCGACAATTCCTGATCCTTTCCATCCATATATTTTCGCAGGAAATCAAATCGCTCACAGGAACGCGCTTCAATTAAACAGGCAACTAGCATTCGGTCGATTGCCCGTTCCGGTTCGCCACGCCTAACTAAGTCGTTCAATTTCCGACCGTAACTACATGGTCTTATCCGCCGAAATTCAATCTGGCGTCGATCCAAAATATCAATGACCATATGAAAATGCTCTAATTCTTCATTGACGATTTCAGTCATTTCCCGACAGAGCTCTAGATTATCGACGTAGGCAAAAATAAAATTCATGGCCGTACCGGCCGCTTTTTTCTCGCAATGAGCATGATCGATTAAAATTTCGTCGAGGTTTAATTGAACTTGTTTTAACCAGCGTTCAGATGACGATGAATGGAGGCTTAACATGGAATTTCTGAGATAAACTGGTAAAACAAACTCGACTAAATAAAATAACAACCAAGTTATAATTCCCAGCACATTGAATTTCCAGCGGCCCCACAACCCCGCTACGCGTCGCACCACCGGTATCTTCCAGCTTGAAAAAAGACCGCTATGAATTTACCGTCAGAACAATCTTCCTCCACTCCAGCACCTGACTGCTCATCCGCGTTCTACTGGAGATCATTCGGGGCCCTATTTTTAGCAACCATTCTGATCTTTTCGGTCGTGTTTTTTTTCGCTGGCATGACAATGCTTGAGAAAACACTTACCAGCCTGGCGATGCCGGTGGGCTTGATTTGGCTAGGGTTAATCACAACGACCTACTTATTACTTATGTCTCGGCAGTGGATGCTGGGATTCTTCTCGTTTAGCTGCCTGTTAATAATCACTCTGGGCGGGAATAAGTTTGTTTCCAATTATCTGGCCCACTCACTTGAAGCTCCCTTCACCCATATCAATGTTGCTGAATTACCTTCCTTGGATGCAGTCATTGTTCTTGGAGGGGGCACCAGTTCTACCTACAATAACCGGGCACAACTCCAAATAGCTGGAGATCGCGTTACTACCGCGGCACGACTTTACCATTCCGGCCAAGTAAAAAAAATCATCTGTACTGGCTCTCAATCATTTCGAGTATCGCCGGAAGATCTTCACCCTCGTGAAGAGGCCAGACTTATCCTTATGGAGCTCGGTATCCCTGCAAACGCCGTTATTCTGTTAGAAGGAGAAAACACCTCTCAGGAAATGAGCAGCCTCAAAACGTGGATTCCAGATCATATCAAAGCAACACAGCCTAGAATCGGGTTAATCACCTCTGCCTGGCATCTCAAACGAGCGCTACGACTCGCCAATTCTCAAGGGCTTAATCTCGAACCCGTTCCCGCTAATTTCATTTCCGGCCCCGTCAACGCCAGCCCGCATTGGGTTGTTCCCAGTGGAGACAACCTGGCAACCACAGGCCGAGTCGTTAAAGAATACCTAGCCGCCCTCGTCAAACGATAAGCGAAGTGAAAAAATTTAAGAGTAGACGGTAGCACAAGCTGTTTTGACAAGCTGAGCTGGATAACAACTCCAGCAACTAAGATCGAAATCAACGGGCATTGGGATCAAGCAATGAATGGATTCGCATCCAGCTTAATTCCAGTACTTCTTACTGATTATCGAAAATCTCTCGGCTGGATCTTCAGCTCCGACAACCGGCTCGACATATCCTCAAGCCGGTTAACAATAACGTGCGTGACTCCTTTCTTCCTCTCTAGCTTTCCATGAGCGATCCACGCTGAACTTTGGGAAGCAACTTTAAAATATCGCTGCCAAACAGGACGCTTTACAATTAGGTTAGCATTCCCGGTTTCGTCTTCCAAAGTCACGAAAGTAATTCCATTCGCCGTTGCTGGCCTTTGCCGAATGATTACTAAACCTGCGACTCTTAAATGCCGGTTATCCTGCGTCTTCTCCAGCTCTCGACACTCAGTGACGCGAAGCTCATTTAGCATCTCCCGTTGAAACGACATTGGGTGTGCTTTTAAAGAAAGCCCAATCGTTTGGTAATCTGCTGCTACTTGATCATTGAGCTCGAGTTCCGGAAGAGCGGATGTTGGATCGTCTTGCGTCTCAAGCTGGGCAAACAACGGTTGTTTTTTGGGTTTCTTCTCCTGCCCTAAAGCCTGCCACAGTGCTGAGCGGCGATCTTGATTAAGCGAGCCGAAAGCATCTGCTCGACTTAAGTGGGCGATGATCGCCTGGCCGAAACCAGTCCGCCGTGTGAATTCAGAAACACTTTCGTAAGTCCCCGCCTGACGCATCTCCATTATCTTTTCAGCCACGGTCAACCGCAGCCCACTGATCATCCTCATCCCCAGACGCAGGCACCGTTGATTCGTTTCGAGTGTACAATCCCAATCGCTATGATTAACGTCGACTGGCAGCACCTCCACACCGTGCTTCCGGGCATCGGCAACCAGTTGCGCCGGCGCATAAAAACCCATTGGAAAACTATTAATGATGGCCGCACAAAATGCTGCCGGATAGTAGTACTTCAGCCATGCCGATACGTAAACTAATTTCGCAAAACTCGCTGCATGCGATTCAGGAAATCCATATTCACCAAACCCACTTATCTGACGGAACACCTGCTCAGCAAATTCTGCGGTCAATCCACGCTCCGCCATCCCCTGCATGAGCTTGTCGTGAAACTGTTGAATAATCCCAGTCTTGCGCCACTTTCCCATCGCTCTTCGCAGCTGGTCCGCCTCTCCGGGTGTAAAACCAGCGGCAACCACCGCCAGCTTCATCGCTTGTTCCTGAAAAATTGGCACCCCCAACGTCCGCTCTAAAACAGCTTTAATCTCTGGTGTAGGGTACACCACCGGTTCATTACCACTACGTCGCCGCAGATACGGATGAACCATGTTCCCTTGAATTGGTCCGGGACGGACAATCGCTACTTCGATCACCAAATCGTACCAGCAACGGGGCTTGAGCCTCGGCAACATACTCATTTGCCCACGACTCTCTATCTGAAAAACACCAACCGTATCAGCTGCGCAGATCATATCGTAGACACGCGGATCCTCTTGAGGAACATTTGCCAGTGTGCAATGCCGACCCCAGTGCTGTTCGACCAAATGAAAACACTTCCGAATCGCTGACAACATTCCTAAGCAAAGGCAGTCTACTTTTAAGATCCCCAACTCTTCGAGATCGTCCTTGTCCCATTGAATCACCGTTCGCCCATCCATGGAAGCATTTTCAATTGGAACCATTTCGTCCAAACGTCCTTGCGTCATCACCATCCCACCAACGTGCTGCGAAAGGTGACGCGGAAACCCAAGAAGCTCGTTTACAAGATAGATCAAACGAACGCCGATTTCAGACTCGGGATCCATTCCAACATCTTGCATTTTCTTAGACAAATCAACTTTTGAACGACTGCCTTCTACGTACTTAGCCAATGCGTCAACGCGATCGAGAGATAACCCCAGAGCCTTACCTACGTCACGGATCGCACTTCGCATCCGGTACGTCACGACCGTTGCTGCCAGCCCAGCACGTTCTCGACCATATTTTTGATATAGATACTGCAGCACCTCTTCTCGACGTTCATGCTCAAAGTCAATATCGATGTCGGGCGCTTCATCTCTCTCCTTACTGATGAATCGCTCAAACAGCAGCTCGGTCGTTTCTGGATCGACTGCCGTTACCCCCAAACAGAAACAAACCGCTGAATTTGCTGCTGAACCTCGCCCCTGGCACAAAATCCCACGCCCTCGGGCAAACCGAACCAAATCCCAAACAGTTAAAAAATAGGCCTCATATTTAAGCTCATCGATCAACTTTAATTCGTGGTCGATTTGCTTCTCAACCCGACTAGGCACCCCTTCCGGATAGCGTTCACTAGCTCCTGCCCTCGTCAATTGCGTCAAATACTCAATTGGCGGTCGACCGTCAGGCGACAGCTCTTCAGGATATTCATACCGCAGTGCACTAAGACAAAAATCACAGCGATCAACGACCTCGTTTATTTGTTCCAAGGCTCCGGGAATATTGCTAAATGCTTGGCAACGATCACGCTCCGTCTGCAAATAACGCTGGGCATTGGGAAGGATAAGATCTCCGGCCGAAGCTACCGTCGTGCAATGCTTGATCGCCGTAAGCGTATCATGCAAAGGCAATCTCGCTGGCGAGTGATACAGTACATCTCCTGCTGCGACCAACGACAAACCTGAATTTACTGAAAGCTGCTTAAGCTGCTCACTCCGCCAGCGGTCATCAACGCCCCGGTATAGCGACGCCAACAAATAAACACGGTCGCCAAAGATCTCTTTGTAAATGCCAAGCTTTTCAAGAAACAAACTCTCGGATTTGGCCCAATTGGAATTACCTTCGCGATGATACCAGGCGTAACTTGGATGCAATGAATCCATTGGCTCAGTCCTCAGACGCTCACCTTTAAAACTAGGAATCACACCTCCTAAAAGCCCGTCGGCGTACTCTCCTATGTCTGCCAACGTTAACCAACACTCTCCCTTACTTGCCCGCCGACGACCGACAGTAATCAGTCGGGAAAGATTGGCGTACCCTCTACGATTGGTTGCCCACAGAACCAACGGCGGGGAATCGTTAGGAATAATCTCGGCACCAACAATCAATTGCAGCTTTGGAACTTCCTCGCAATCACTTTCCCCTGAATGCGTCTGAGCGCCGTCTCTGCGAGCAGGGTAGCCTGGCGATCGATTTCCTGTTGCTTCTCGCACCGCACCAAAGGCACGTACAATTCCAGCAAGTGTATTTTCGTCAGTCACTGCCAGTGCACGGTATCCTAATTGAACAGCCCGGTTCACCAACTCGTCTGCATGAGAACCACCTGTCAAAAAAGAATAATTTGTTTTGCAATGAAGCTCTGAATACATCCGCCAGTTCCGTCTCTCTGCCCGTAATGAATAAACAACGAAAATATGTTCGCGCTAAAACTCTCCATGTAAAAACCAAGCGTTTGATCTTAAATCCCGGTAGACCCAAAAATGCTGTTTCGTATCGATTTCAATCCGCCAGTAATCTCGACAAACCGTCAACCCCCGCCACCAGCCCGTTTCAATTCGCTCAGGCCCCCAGGCATCCGCGACTCGTAAAGCAGTGTTATCATTCACCCGCCACAAGACTTGGGGGACCTCCCTACGCAACATCGATTCATCACCAACGTTTAACTGATTTGAACTCCCTCCGCTCCTCCCAGATTTCACAACCCGTATCGTTCGCAAAGGCAGGGGAGGGCGGAAGAGTCGAAGCGGACGTGCCTGGATGTGTGACTGACGAACCAATTTCGATTTTCTACGTCGATGCTGGCGACTAGGATCAACCAGAGGCCTTAAGCGATATGCGTATTCAGGCTGCGCTCCTGCGAGCAGGGCAGGGTAGACAACATTTTCAGAACCTACACGATTAGCAAGACGATTGATTAAATGAGACAATGCCTGACGATCCAGTCTGGGGTTTTCATCAAACAACTGCCGCTGCTCCTGCACCAATAAAACATGCGAATTCACGCTAACGACAACCTCTTGAACCGAAGTTGTCGTATACCGATGAAAAACTTCGCTTTCCCGAATGCACAAACTTGAATTATCCCCTGATTCACCAACCGCCTGTGCACCCTTTTCTTTTGCCTGATTTTTTACCCCTCTCTCTGCCTGAAATCTGTTTTTTTTTACTGGCCTCTTCTTTTTCGATGAACGACGCGTCACCGGCGCTAATGCTTGCTCTAATTGCATTGCGATTAAGGGCATGACCTGAGCTGTTTCAGCAGTAGGCTGAAACAAATTGACTCGAAACTCAATCGCCGCTCCCTTCTGACCTTTCAATCGAACCCACCATTCCAGAGCTCCCTGCTGACCAACTCTCAACTGTTCACATAAACGGCACACCAACCTTGCAACCACCACTTCAATGGTTTCTCGATGGCTCGTGGGATAGTCCAATATCTGTTCTGCAACAAACTCGGTCGGCCTCCGCCTTGCAACGATAGGCTCTTCAATTTTCCCTGAAAACTGATCCAAGCGGCGATGGATGACGTCCCCCAGCCTCATCGCTAACTCGTCTCGTGAAAGCCTCAAAAGCTGCCCAAGATTCTCTATTCCC
This sequence comes from Planctomycetota bacterium, assembly GCA_029979005.1. GTDB lineage: Bacteria > Planctomycetota > Planctomycetia > Pirellulales > Pirellulaceae > Mariniblastus. The sequence continues at coordinate 17,719 of JAPOIJ010000070.1, forward strand.
AACTGAAACAATGTATCGATGAGGGCCGGATCTAATCGCAACGACTCAACCGGTAACTGCCGAATCAATCCGTTCGCTATCTCGTCGCGTTTCTTCGCAACTGGCATTACTAATGGCTGGCGCGTCTCAGAAAAATGATGCCCTGCCGCATACCGCGCCAACCCCCATGCTTCTCCTACCGTGTCCGCAATGGCAATTCTTGGCAGATACCCCAATCCGTCACAATGCAGAAGTAATTGACGAGCTAGTTGAGTCTCATCTCCGAATAAATGAGCCAATCCAGTCACATCCAAAAACAATGAATTCGGTCGTCTGCCTCGCTTAAATTCTCGTGAATCGATCACTTCCAACCCAACAACCGGGCTAAACTCCTCTAACGAATCAGATAGCGTTTCCAGCCCCCTTACATCCTGTTCCAAATCGTGCTCAAAAATTGTAAACCTACCGCTACTATTAAGAAGAGATTTTGCCTCAGAAACCGGCATCCCCTCACACACTCCCTCCTTGATTGCTAAGGGACTCGCAGCAGAAACCACTCGCCCTCGCCTGGAATCCCGGCGAAACAATATAATTCGTTGCTTTCTAAGCTCCACTTGCTCTACAACCAATCGCTGGATCGGCCAATTGGGAAACCAAAGGCAGAGAATTCGCTGACTGTGGGAAAATCGAACTTCAGGCACCAGTTCCACTCCCCAGCTTTTCATTTGTCCACGACGAAGAGTCACTGGAAATTGGCAACTCACTACGCTCTGCCTGTTCCAAAAATACGGAAGTCTCACTTCCACAACGCTTCCCAATCGATTGAACTCGATTCACGCTGCCTGTAATCGCATCGATTAATAAGTCAATTGATTTTCCAGTCTGAGTTCCACGACATCGCGTTAACTGCAGCCTTAACTTTTGCCGGATACGAAAATCCTTCTTGGGCTGGGCTTCAACACTTTCATTTCCTTTGGCTGAAATATGAGATTGTTCAACGCCATCCCGGTGATCCCTCTTCCCCATGTTTCGCCGGCCACCATCACTGACCACCCACTGGACTTCCGCCCAACTGGGCTGACGCAATACTTCTAAAGGTTGAACAAAGATTCCCAAGCAGCCACTGGTCTCGGCCGATAATTGAAAACGCCGAAACCAACGCTCGTCCACTTTTCCCAGCGGCCCCCAAACCGCAGCAACGCCGGAACAACGCAGCGCTTGATCAATTGACCAAAAAAAATCAGCCTGCCCTTGCGAATCCGTCTGGTCTAAACTTCTGCCTCGCAGCACGACTAAGTGATCGAGATTAATCCCGATCGCTGCTGCTGCCGGTGGATAAAACTGATTAAATGGATCCGCCACAACCAATGCACCGCCATTTTGACAAGCCTGCTTCGCCAATACGAGGGAAAGGTAGTCCGCCCCCAACCCTCCGTTTGTTAGCCACTGAACTAGAACGCCACGCAAATAGCCGCCTTCGGGAAGCAAGCGATCAATCGCTGGAAAACCACTGGAAATCCGACTGACGTCTCCCACTCTTCCAGCCGTTTCCACTCTTCGTATATCATTCCTCAGCCGGCTCAACACCTCCAGTTGAGATTCCTGTTTTTTCACCTCCACTTTCGCCTCAACAGCACCGCGACGACGGCTGAGCTCTGATTTCCAACTGTTCATTTTCCCTCGATTCGCAATGCAATGCATCCAGCTCTTGCCCGACTTTTTCTAAGATGGCAGCTTCCAAAGACACCTTTGGTCACTCATCGGCAAAAAAAGTGAACAAATGTTCACTAGTAATCATATTTACATCTACACAGCATGGGCAGGTTTTGCAAGCAACAAAAAGAAATGGATTTCACTTGGAAAAACACGGACTTTCCAGCCGATCACCAATCACCAAGCAGTTGAAAAGCTGTCGGAAAGACCTGAAAAGGACCTCACAACCGCGCACGGAAGCAATCCCCTAAAGAAAGGAGACTCAGCGCAGTGAGAATCAATTACAAAATGACCAAAGAAACGGCCGTAGATATTATTAATACTTTACGTCAAAGCGCTCAGGGTAGATCACCACTTCGATTCTACGATTTGGATTAACTCCCGGCGCTGCGTTTGCAGAATAACGCGGGCGATTACTTGCCATCGCCATTGTGAACAACTGCTCCTTAGGAATTCCTAAACGAACCAAATCATTAAATACAGACAGCGCCTGCGTGGCTGTCAGTTGTTGATGCGTCGTCGACTGGGGAGTGAGGGGAGTGCCATCCCAATGCGCTTCGATCCCCACAACTTGCTTCGGAAAATTCAACCGTATTGCAGAAACTAAATTCTGCATCACCGGTAATTGTGCGGGCTGGATCTGATACGTTCCCGGAACAAAAATTCGATCCGAAGAAAATTCAATGCGTACCAAATCTCCATCCATTCTAACCCGACTACCCGGCAAATCGACTTTCGCCAACTGCTTCATCAAACTATTATTTGCTCGAATAGTCGCGCCACCAGAGAATTGTGCAGGAGCTTCACCGCCACCAAAACTCGCAAATTGCCCAACGGTCGACGCTGACCGCAGGTTATCTTGATTGACCTGCTTGCGTACTGCAGCCAACTGCTCAACAGCTGCTTGGCGCTCCATTTCAATTTGCTGAATCCGGCCGGAAGTGTCGGCTAACTGCTCTCTCAAAGTTTGATTAAACTGGTTTGCCACCTGCAACCTCTGCTTCAAACCAGCCACTTCTGTATTGAGCATCTGATTGTCTTCATCATAGGCTCCCAGTTTTTGATTCAATCGCTGGACATCCTGATTGGCATTGAACGCCATCTGAGATTCCGCACCGTTAATTCTCTCAGCGCGCGCCTGACTGCGAAAATCAAAAATCCCTCGTTGGCCCACCGCGCCGTTGCCAACCGATTTCTGACAACCTAATGTCGCCACGAGAACTCCAGCCCAACCGAGGAGCAAAATTGAAGAATACTGATCCTTCAATTGGACGAATCGATTTAAGACCAGTGCATTTTTCATGACAATCAAGGACACTCATTACAAGGCAGTAAGACGACTACCGACGAAAGGTTCGAGGATTATTGGCAACTTTAGCGAGGTGGAAAAACTCGGTAAAGACCGAATAAGCGAGAGACCCAATAGTGCGAGTAATTAAGGGGATGGCAAGAAAGCCGATTAAGATTTAGAAATCGCCTACAAACGTCCCAAGTAACGAGAAAACAGCCCCTTGAACTGTTGTTACCAAGCGTCCCTTGTTTCAATATTGCTAGCAAAAAACAGAATCAGCTCGCAACGATGCGGACATTTCGTCCAAGAACATAACTCGCCTTGCACTCTATCGAACAGGGCACGCACCTAACTACTGGTCGGCCAAATCATCTTCGTACAGGCGTCCCTTAATGAATGACAGCGTCACCAACATCAAAGCCATCAAGACCAAGGCGCCTGCAAGGATCATCAGCAGAATCGGGCCCAACCGAAAGACCGCTTCAGAAACGATGGGCCACATTTGCTTCCAAGTCACCAGTAAAATTAGCGCCCCTGCCGACAGGTAAGGACCAAATGCGATTTCACTCTGCCGAGTCACAATAAATTGAATCAACACCACCAGAAGAGCGGCGAAAGGCGCCATTACAAAAACCAATAGTGCTGCTTGCCAGCCAAGAAATGCGCCGATCATCGCATGCAGGGTGACATCGCCAAATCCCATCGCTTCTTTTTGCAGCGCAACAGTACCAATGATTCTAATCGCCCAAACCAGCCCGCCACCGAATGCCATCCCAACAAAAGCACTGTACAGACTGACCAGATTTACTTCGGGAAGTAACTGCCAAGCCATCGCAATTGCCGCTAAACCAACAACGAGCAAACCAGCCAAGAACAGAGTTACACCGGGTGTTTTGCGTTCCACCGTCCGAAGAGGACAAACGGTTTTCCGTTTGGGACGAACGGCATGGGCCCACATGAACCTCACCGATTTTCTTAAGCCGACGTACCAAACCGGCAATTTTGGCATCAATGCCCAAATCCAAATCAAGAAAATCAGCATCGCCACTAGCATCGCCGACGTTCCTAAGTGCAAACTCCCAAGTTCATTGGGAGAAGCATAATGAATCGGCTGAGCAAACGGAAACGCACCTTCCCCCCCCAACACCGGCAATCTAAACGTCGGCACCAAACCAGCGAACAACAAAGCAATAATCGTACCGGTTACTGTTACCTCATCAGGAATGGTTTTTTCGTCGAAGTCAATAAAGGTACCAATACACATCAGTACCAGTAAAACACCGTACGCATAAAACCAGACTCCACAAATTGACTCCCAATCACCTTCCTGAGCCGCCTGACTTGTTAACCCTCCGTCGACCAACCAAAGGTAAAAGATGGGAACACCCAACAAGCAGGCTAATTCGATCAACATGGGCCTGACCCAGAAATGAGCTCCAAACAGTTCCGTATCGCGCCTTCGCGCGGGCCATCCGAAAATCGGAATTCGATCGGTCCACAAACGTGGAGTCGCCTCCGCGGGAGGAGTCATCCACGGACTAATTGGCCGCTTAAGGAACATCGCCCACGAATAAATCGCCCAGTTAACAAAAACCCCGATTGCCAAGCCGACTACCAACAACACCGGTATTTGAAGCCAGTTGGGGAGATCTGAAGGCATGATTTATTCGCCTGTTTAGGTCGATGGATAAATAAGCAGTATCGTTGTTCAATGGAGGGCACAAACAGTCCCAATTCCATTCTCAACATCCAACATTCACTGTTTTAGCTGACCACTACTCTACAACGTCGCCACTTGAATCACCACCCGCATTAACAAGCGCCCATTCCACGATCTGCCCAGCGATCTCAGCGGGGCTTTGCTGATCGATGTCGATCGTAAAATCTGCGCACTGGGCGTAAATGGGATTCCGATGCTCCAGAAGCTGAACGACTTCCTCGAAGCCTCCGAAAGCAGTTAAATCTGGACGTTGCTGGCCACTTTCGTGATCCACCGAAATTCGACTCCAAAGCAAATCCGCTTCAGCTCGCAGCCAAACCGATTTCCCGGTCTCACCGATTCGGCGACGGTTCGTTTCAATTATCGGAGCTCCCCCGCCCAGCGACACAACAAGGCGACTCTGTTTAGACAACGACTGGATAACTCTTGACTCCAGTTCT
>JAPOIJ010000278.1 GCA_029979005.1 Planctomycetota bacterium
GCAACGACGAATGTTAAAGATTTAAAAACCACGATTGTAGTTCAAACAAACGATTTGTAACATCATGGTTAAGCCTATTTATTGAGGTTTCCTTCCCTCAGATTTTCGTTTTTTTGCTGGATATTTCTATGATTAATTCGCACCAGTTTCAACAAGCCGCCAAGCAATTTAGAGCCGGGAGGATCAGTCTTAAAGAGTTTACTGATCTGGTGATTCATGACCGACCGGGAAGGAAGCCGAACGAGACAGCGGTTAGCTCGAAGAACCGTGATTCGAAAAGTTCCGGTCAAGGCATGCGAACAGAGGTAGTGCCCTCAAAGATTCTTTCTCGGGCAGCAGATGTTCACAAAGGAGACTTTGGCCGTGTCTTGGTGATTGGCGGTTCATCTGAGATGGCGGGCGCAATTGGTTTAACCAGTATGGCGACATTAAGATCTGGTGCAGGGTTGGTGCGTGTGATGGTGCCGAATGAAATTCAAACTGTCGTTGCGGGTTGGAGTCCCTGTGTGATGACCATTGCGATGGAGTCAAGCAACGGCCAGATCGAGCCAAGCGGCAAACTCGATATGGCACAACACCACCAATGGGCGGATGTGGTTGCTATCGGCCCAGGGATGGGACAATCGAGGAAGCTTGATCAGTGGGTTGCCGAGTTATACCGAGACGCAAAAGGCCCGATGGTCGTCGATGCGGATGGATTGAATGCTCTGGCTAGTGCAGGTGCAGACCTCTCAATTCACGCCGGTCCGCGGGTTTTGACTCCTCATCCAGGAGAGTTTCGAAAGCTCACCGGGACAACGTCAACCGACCGACAGGAGCTTGAGAGTGTAGCAAAGCAGTTGGCAGGTGAGGCTTCGTTAGTCATGGTTCTCAAGGGGAATCGGACCTATGTTACGAATGGAGAATTGGGGTATCACAATGCATCCGGAAATCCGGGGATGGCGACGGCCGGTTCGGGAGACGTGCTTACCGGTGTGATTGCGGCTTTGCTCGGCCAAGGGATGCCAGCGCTCGACGCTGCGGTTACGGGTGTGTATTTGCACGGAGTCGCCGGAGACGCGGCGGCCGAGTCAGTGGGGCAACCGTCAGTGTTGGCCACTGATATTCTCGACAATTTATCGGTCGCTTTCAAAAAGCAACTCAAAGTAGCTGAAAAAACGATTGGGTTTTAGCGATATCTCATTGGGTAAATGTAAAGTTTAGCCTGAGGCTTTTTGCCAATAGAGGCATTTTTTTACCAGTGCGTTTTGAACGGAAGGCTGTGTTACAGCTAGGTCTAAGTGTTCGTGTGTCTTGTCGTCAAACTGCTACAATGCAGCAAGTTGAACTCAAAAACGAATCGGGGCAATAGGCTAAGCGTTTTGAGACTAGCTTTTTGTTTTGCAATTAATCGTTGCATGTAAATAGGATTATCACGTGATCAAACGAGCCATTTGCCGACTGTTGCTTTTAACAATTGCTGCTGTTTTTGTTGATCATGTTGATGCTCAGCCAAACAGCTTGAATAATTCGGGCAAAGCGAAGCCCGTTAAGGTATTCATTCTCGCTGGGCAATCCAATATGGAAGGTAAGGCTAAGGTTGCTTTGCTTCAGCATCAAATGATGCAGCCCGAGACCAAGGATTTGTTTGCTCATTTACACAAAGATGGCGAACTGATTGAACGCGAGGACGTGTACGTCAAATTTTTAAAACGACATGGAAAGTTAACTGCTGGATTCGGGAGTCCCAATCGGATTGGTCCCGAATTGCAGTTTGGCTTTTCAATGGGAGATCGATTTGACGAACCGGTGTTGCTAATTAAAACCGCTTGGGGGGGGAAGTCGTTGTTTCGCGATTTTCGGCCGCCTGCCGCTGGTTTGCCCAGCGGCGACGTTTTGACCGCGCAGTTAGTCAAAGAACAAAAACGAAGACCGGAAACGACTCTCGAAGAGGTTCGGGACTCCTATGGATTTTACTATCGTGAAATGCTGAAAGAAATTCGGGAAACCCTCGCTAATCTCGGTGATTTTATTCCCGATTACGACAGAGAGACTGGATACGAACTCGCCGGTTTTGTTTGGTTTCAGGGGTGGAACGATATGATGAAGCCCGATTTCGTAGACGCGTATCCCGATAATATGGCTCATTTTATTCGAGATATCAGACAGGATTTAGATTGTCCCGGCTTGCCCTTTGTCGTCGGCGTGCTCGGTGTTGGCGGAGTTCAGGGGGAAAGGGTCAACGAAAAGAAAATCAAGTTCAAGCAAAATCAGGCTGCTGTTGGTGCACTGCAAGAATTCAAAGGGAATGTGGCCGTTGTTCATACGGACCAGTTTTGGGATGTCGAAGCCGATGCAGTTTTCTCGAAAGGATGGAAAGAGAATTTAGATGAGTGGGAACGAATTGGATCTGACCGGCCATATCACTACCTTGGCAGCGTAAAATGTTACAACCGGATCGGGGATGCATTTGCGAATGCTTTGCTGGAATTAATAGACAATGAAAATAAACAGTTGGATTCCGTAGAGGAGTGTGAAAATTTCCTCACCAGGAATTTAGTCGCCTGGTGTATTGTTCCCTTTGATGCCAAAAATCGAGGCCCTGCCGATCGCGCATTAATGGTTCGTGATTTAGGTTTTACTCGGGTGGCTTACGATTGGCGGGAGAAGCATATTCCTGAGTTTGAGCAAGAAATAATCGAGTACAAAAAAAATGGACTTGAGTATTTTGCATTTTGGAACTGGCACGAGTCCATGGCTGCCCTGATCAAGAAGCATGAGATTCAACCACAGATTTGGGATATGTTTCGAGGTAAATTGCCGGAAGGTACCGAAGATGAGAAAACGCATTTTGTGGTCCAGCAATTTTTGCCGAAAGCGCAACGAGCGAGAGAGCTCGGGTTGAAATTTGGGATTTACAGTCACGGTGGCTGGGCTGGAAAACCCGAAAATTTGGTGGCTGTTTGTGAATGTCTGCGGGGTAAGCACGGGCTAACCAATGTCGGGATCGTTTACAGCTTTCACCACGGTCATGAAGATATTGCTGATTTCCCAAGTGTGTTTGCGACCGTTCAACCTTTTCTATTGTGTTTGAATCTAAACGGCATGGCTGACCCCGCGACAGTTAATCGACGGACACATGCCAATCAAATTGTAACCATTGGGAAAGGATTACACGAAGCAGCGATGATTCGCGAGGTAATTAAGGCTGGGTACGATGGGCCAATTGGAATTATTGGCCATCGTGCGGATGTCGATGCGAAAGAGAGTCTTGGTGCCAATCTTGTTGGATTGAAGGCGCTGCTAGATGAGCTGGGAAGTTCTCCTGATCCGGGGAAGTAAACTTATTGCCTGATTATGTTTTTGAATGCTGCTTGCGAAATAATTTTATGACCGAGAATCTGAAACGCCGCCTAAGCGAGCTGGAATTTAACAATCGGTTCGTCAACGAGTTGCCCGGGGATCCTGATTTGAGTAACGGGCGGCGACAGGTCGTCGAAGCATGTTATTCAAGAGTGTTGCCAACGCCGGTGGTGAAGCCAACTCTGATCGCGTACGCGGCTGAGGTGGGAGATCTACTCGATCTGAATCCCGAAGAGTTTGGGACAGAGAAATTTGCGGAAATTTTTGGTGGAAACCATATGCTCGATGGTATGGATCCTTACGCGATGTGTTATGGCGGTCATCAGTTTGGGAATTGGGCGGGGCAGC
>JAPOIJ010000017.1 GCA_029979005.1 Planctomycetota bacterium
ATGTCCCATGGTGAGGACAATATAGATAATACCGAATTTGGACGCGTCCAATGCATCGATGCAACGGGCACCGGAGATGTGACTGATACTCACGGTGTTTGGCGAGTTGATGGTGTCAAAGCCGGTTACACTGCTTTGGTTGCCCACGACGGTATGCTTTTCGTGGTTGCAGATCTTGGAAACATGTATTGTTACGATTCCAAGACAGGCGAAGAACTCTGGGTGCATGATCTTGGAACCGTCGGGAAGGGGTCTCCCGTCTGGGGCGACGGAAAGTTGTATGCGACTGAAGTCAATGGAAACATGTGGATTCTTGAGCCTTCGAGAGCACGTTGTAAAACGCTCTCGCATGAGAAGATATCTGCCCGTGTTGGTTCGGGAATGGATGAGATTTATGCTTCCCCCGTGATTGCGGACGGTCGCATTGTGCTCGTTACCCGCGATCGCACGATTTGTATCGCAGACGAATCGAAAGAAGTCGTTAATGGAACACCGGTTGCCCTGGCTCCCGAGACTGCTCCAGTAGACGAAATCGACATGATTCAGCTGCGACCGTATGAGACCGTTGTTCAACCCGGATCGACAACTGAGTACGAACTGCACGCCTTTGATGCTAACGGTCGTTTTCTAAAAAAATTACCGATCAAACAATTGGTGGCTGATGCTGACTTAGCCGGATTTACCACCGACGGTGGCAAGGTTACCGCACCTACCACCGAGAGTCATATCGCTGGAACTGTCACCGCGACGGTGGGCGATAAAACCGCGGTTGCACGAATTCGAATGTTCAATCCCGCGAAGGTCTGGAAGTGGGATTTCAATGGCTTGAAACCACCAACGGGGGTTCCTGCCGGTTGGATGCGAGCGTTCGCTAAGCTGAAGCCATTCGAAGTCGACGGCGAAAAGGTTTTGAAGGTTACCGGTGGAGCAGAAGCGAAAGGCCGACCGAGTCACCAAATCGGACTCGGTTACGCTGGGATGAAGAATTACGAAATTCAGGCAGATGTACGATTGACGGAAAAACGTCGACAGTTGGGAAGTATCGGACTTTCAAACAACCGTTACAATCTGATCCTAATCGGGAATTCCAGTAAGTTGGAAGTTCTGTCGTGGGCTCCACACAAACGAATGGCAAAGAGCGTTCGGTTCCGTAGTGATCCCGATGTTTGGTACACCATGAAAATGAAGGTGGACGTCACTGACGGCGAGGCCAGAGTATCTGGAAAGGTTTGGAAGCGTGATGAAGCCGAACCAGAAGCATGGACGATCGAAGTCGTCGATCCCCATGGTAACGAGTCGGGTTCTCCGGGCTTGTACTTCTATGCGTTGGCAGACTGCTATTTCGACAACGTGATTGTGACGCAGAACTGATCACTTCGAATGGTTGAATTATCGAGTCCATTTTTAACGGGCTCGATATCAAACTTCGTTCCATTAAAAATTAAAATTAGACTAACATTTGATCAAGGAATAATTATGAAAGCGATTCGAATATTATCGCTTGCGGCTCTCGCATTGGTTTTGACGCTCTCTTACGCGGCGGCTGATTGGCCAATGTGGGGCGGAACGCCTTCGAGGAATATGGTGTCCGGTGCAAAAGGAGTTTCGATCAACTTCGATTTGCAGGCCGGCAAGGAAGGGAAGGTCCTTTGGCAGCAAGGCTTGGGTTCGCAAACTTACGGGAATCCAATCGTTGCTGACGGAAAAGTTTTTGTTGGAACCAACAATGGCGGCGGCTGGCGAAAAGATAAGTATCCACCGGAAAAGGATCTTGGAGTCCTCCTTTGTTTCTCCGAAACGGACGGGAAGTTCATGTGGCAGCTGTCGCGTGAAAAATTGGCGGCTGGTCGCGTTAATGATTGGTTGCTGCAGGGCATTTGTTCAGTGCCTGCGGTAGAGGGTGACCGAATGTGGGTCGTGACAAACCGTTGTGAACTGATGTGTCTTGATACTGACGGTTTTCTTGATGGAACGAATGACGGTATCGTTCAGGACGAAGTAGATGCTACGAAACAAGATGCCGATATTCTTTGGAATCTTGACATGATTGAAGAGTTGGGTGTGTTTCCGCATAACCTTGCGACTAGTTCGCCCGTTGTTTTTGGCGACATTGTTTACGTAGTCACATCAAACGGAGTTGACGAAGCTCACTTAAACGTACCTTCTCCTCGCTCTCCATGTTTTTTAGCGGTTGATAAAAATACTGGGGAAGTTCTGTGGGAAAAGAACCAGCCGTTTGATGGCATCCTCCATGGTCAATGGTCATCCCCTGCAATCGGAATGGTCAATGGTAAAGCTCAGGTGATTTTCCCCGGTGGCGATGGCTGGGTTTATGCCCACGACGCTGTTTCGGGAGAAGAAATCTGGAAGTGCGATCTCAATCCTAAAGTGACTAAATGGGAGCTTTACGGAAAAGGGACTCGTAATTCGATCATATCTACCCCCGTTTTTTATGACGATAGTGTTCTGATTTCGGTAGGTCAGGATCCGGAGCACGGCGAAGGCGTTGGTTATCTTTGGCGAATAGATGCTACGAAAACAGGCGACGTAAGTGCGGAGCTTGGCGAAATTGGCAGACCGGGTAAACCAAATCCAAACAGTGCCATCATCTGGGCCTACGGCGGCGAAACTCAGCCGACGATTGTGGAAGCGGAGCGGTTGGCGGAAGTCGAGAATATGCTCGCTGATTTGAAGTCAATTGAAGCGAACCCTGCCAATTCCGCAGCGAGTCTGGCTGATTTCATGAAAAAGTACGAAGGCAAATTTAATGATGGAATTCTGCACAAGAACTTTACTGAAAAGGATCTAAGTCCGGAGCGAGAGGCAGTTTATCGGCGTACCATGTCGACAGTTGCCGTTGCGGATGGATTGGTGTTCTCAGCTGATCTTAGCGGATTCGTTCACTGTATTGATTTGGAAACGGGACAGCGATACTGGGAATACGACATGCTTTCGGGAGTTTGGGGATCCCCACTAGTCGTCGATGGAAAAGTTTTCATTGGTAACGAAGATGGGACACTGCTGATTTTCAAGGCATCCAAAAAGCGGGCACAGGTCCTAGCCAAAAAAGAAACGGTTAATTATTCTGCGATTTATAGCACCCCGACATTTGCCAACGGGAAGATGTATCTTTCTGATCGGACGCGTCTTTACGCGGTCGACGTGTCGGAAGCGAGCGAAGAGTAAGGCGAGTAATCGGCATGTATTAAAAGAAAAAGCGAGGCCATCGGGCCTCGCTTTTTTTATTCCTGACTGAACAATGTCGCAGGCTTACTGCGGTTGTTTTTTAGGATGGATTAGTCAATGCCACGATCATCGGGAGCCGGGTTCGGTGCGGATGTGGCATCAAAACCGCTGGTTGATTCGTCGTGGGTAATGTCATCATGATCGGCGTCGTCAGCATCGCTGGCATCGATCATTTCGGCGGCGTCTAGTTGATCACCGCGATCGACCGAGACGACCTTGCCCTGGAAGCTCAGCATTTCATCGATCCGGGCCAGTTTACCTTTGAAGAATGGAAACCATGGAGTGCGGTAAAGTCCCACAACACGTTTCATCGTAAAAATTGGTTTGTTCATTCTCGTCTTCAATGATAACGAACCGACACCAGAAAGAAACATTTCAAGATAATCGAGCGGTTCGTTTTCAGTTTTCAAACCGATCAGCTCAAAACGCTCGCCTTTTCCGCCAAGCCGATTTACGGTTAAACCGGATTCGTCAATCCGAACACGCATGTGGGTTCGACTGTATATGAAGTTACCAAGCCAAATGCAGGCGAAGACAAGCGACATCATTAACCAGCCGCCGGTGTCCATGGTTGGTTCGAGGCCACCGAGGAACTCTCCCATCCACTTGAACGGACGAATTGTGCCCTGGAGTTCTAAAACAACTGGAATTCCTACTAAGGTTCCAAGCATAAAAAACATCAGGAAAAACTTACCCTTGGGTAAATTGAATCGGAATGCGATATACCAGACGAGCATTACCGTCAGGCCAATCCAAAACAGCATATGCGGATCAAAAAAAGGTGTTTTCGCAGACATCAGCGAAAGCGACTCTTCGTAAGCAGCTGCAACGGCTGGATCAGTAGCGGATTCAGCCTGCTTTTGGAAATTTTTGGTAATGGTTTCAAAGGTGGGGCCATCGATTGAACCTACGATCGATTTTCCGGGCACGAGGGATAGCAGTGCCAAAACGAGGAATAGAGCTGCGGGATAACCAGCTAAGATGCCTGGAAGGTGATCGTAAAGGACAATCGGTTTCAGCGTTGGCGGTTTTTCGGACATATATTTTGATCCAATGGTTGATTAGTTACGGGCTGAACATAATTCGTGCCGGTTGCAACAATATCGTAAAAAAAAATAGACGTTGCTGCAATTTACGAAGATTGATCGCCCGTTAGTTTAACGGTTTGCTGAGTGATGGAAACACAACTGAGTTGATTCAGCAGGTGAAAACACGGCTCAGCGCTAATTTAGTCCCATCTCGCGAATCAAGTGTTTTGCCCCGTACACGGTGTCGGTAATCCACAATACGTATCGAATGTCGACACCAATCGAGCGACTATACTCGGTATTCCATGCAAAATCATTGATTGTGGCTTCGAATGCCCGATCAAAATTGACGCCTACGAGTTGGCCCTTGCCATTGAGGATTGGGCTGCCGGAGTTACCGCCGGTCGTATCGGTGTCATAGAGAATTGCGATTGGAATGTCCTTCAATTGGGGGTGCATGTAAGAACCGAAATCCCGTTTCTTCGCCATCTTCAATACCTTTTCAGGAGTGATAAATGGCGCGACACCCGTCGTTTTTGCGACGACTCCACTGAGACTTGTTGCCGGTGATTTGTAAACTGCATCTTCCGGCGAGTATCCGCGAACGGTTCCAAACGTCAGGCGAAGAGTACCATTGGCATCGGGAACAAAATCTGTTTCTAAGAATTGTTGTTTTAAAGTGATTAGTTCGCCATAGTACAGTCCGAGTTGGCCATCTCGAGCCTTGCTCGACTCTCTTAATTCAAGGTACTGGGGATACAGCTTCACAATTAATTGAATGAAGGGATCCGAGTTTGCGTTTAATTGTTCAATGGTCTGGTTTAGGCAACTCTGCAGGAATTCTGGATCCTTAAGTTGGGTTGCGCTGTACAGGTCGTCCAGTGTGAGTCCATCTAAGGCGGGGACCTCCATGGCGTCATTTTTCATTCGCTCAAGAAGCTGAGCCAGCAAAGACTGATCAACCTCGAGATTCAAATCCTTCTGGATCATCATGAGGCGGGAAACGGTTTGAGAAAAATTTCTATCCATATAGGCTGATTCGCGCTCAAGATCAGATTTTTGGCGTTCATGAGCGGCATCGTAAATCGTAAATGCCAACCGCAACAGTTGGCTGGTGCTTCGAAGATTTTGAAAATTCGCTTCCGCAGTCGCAGTCTCGCTCATTTTCTGGTAGACCGAATCAATGTTACTTAGCAACGTTCCGTATTTGGCTTTGCGAACTGGATCTGCATCAATATACGCTTGCAACTTCTGCTCTTCGGCGGCACGTTTTTCGACAATTTGTTTGCGTGTTAGGCCTTTTAACTGTCCACGCGACCTTTTTTCGGTATTGGCGAGGCTCTTGATTCTGGAAAGCAATGTTAGGGCGACGGCGCGATCTTGTTCGCCTGCTTTTTCCATGGTATCAATTTGCCGTCCGTAAAGATCAACAATGTAAGGCAAGCGAACATCTTGTTCGAAAGCTAGAAAGCTCGATGTTTTATGTCGCGCGGTTCGGCCAGGATAGCCGAGCAGCATCACGTAGTCGCCCTCGTTTGCCCCCTGGGGAGCGACCTGGATAAATCGCTTGGGTTGGTAAGGCACATTGTCGGGTGAATAGTCGGCAGTTGAACCGTCGGGCGCAACGTAGGCTCTCATGAAAGAGAAATCACCGGTGTGTCTTGGCCATTCCCAGTTGTCAACATCTCCCCCAAAATTGCCGATGGAGGATGGAGGGGCAAAAACAAGTCGAACATCTTTAATGTAGGTATAGAGAAACAGGACGTAAGTTTTGCCGGTAAACATTTCAGCGACTTCCGCTCGCATGCCCGGGTTATCTTCTTCTGCCTGTTTTTCGATTAACTTCCGTTTTCGCGAAATGGCTTTGCTACGATCGACAAACGACATGTCAGCATTAACAACGCTCAGTACCTCGGTGGAAACATCGGAAAAAGCCTCAGTGACGCGAACCGTATAACCTGCGGCGGGAATTTCTGTTGCTTTTGTTTTGGCCTGAAACCCGTCTTTCAAGTAGTCATTTTTCGTAGTACTGGCCGACTGGATTGCTCGATAGGCACAGTGGTGATTGGTAATGATCAGGCCTTCAGGCGAAACAAAAGAACCTGTGCATCCATTGACGCGACAAATTCCGTCAATCAGGCAGGTTTCGTTCGGATTAAACAACTCCAGAGCGGTAAGCTGCAGTCCTTTTTTAGACAAGTTTAGCCTGGCAATCTCGCTGATCGGGTACATCCCTTCGTCGGAATGTACGGTGGTCGCTGTGAATAAAGAAAGTAAGGCAACTGTTATCAAACGATAAACTTGTTTCATCGAAACTCTTTCAGATAGATCATGTTGGAGCTGTCATCGAGGAATCCCCGTTTTGCTTCAGTATGAAGAACCTTTTGACAGCGCGGTAGTCCATTTCTGTTATTATTGAGGATTCGAGTGGGCAATGCCAAACAAGGCTTTGAAAAAAGGTTTTAAAAATACTATTTTAACGGCAAAGCTACCGAGTGATTTATCTTGGTGTTGTGCCGATCCATCTTCGCTATTGAGATTTTAAATGATGTTAAAAGCAATTTTTATAGTCGTGTTTTTCGTTTTCTGTCAGCAAGAGATCAGTGGCGCGACAAGATTCCCTGTTCAGGAGAATCCTAAAGTTGCCAATCAGCCAAGTGGTGCGTTACAGGTGGACGACTCTGACTTGCGTCAGTTCGTTGACATTGAAAGAGCTTATTCTCAATTGCGGTTTAATCGTCCAATCTATTTGACCGGTGCTGGGGATGGGAGTGGAAGGGTTTTCGTAGTTGAGCAGGGAGGGGTGGTCCGCTGGTTTTCGCAAAAGGACGATAACCCCTCAAGTCAAGTTTTCCTTGACGTTAGTCATCTGGTAAGTCGCCGTGGTAACGAGGAGGGACTGATTGGTTTTGCTTTCCACCCGGAATTTAAAAACAATGGCCAACTTTTTTGCCACTATTCCTCCAACGCGCATCGCACCGGTGAAAAAGAGGTAGCGTCGAATGTAATTTCAAGATTTACCGTTTCGGATAATCCAAATCTTGTACTGCCTGAGTCGGAGGAGATTCTCTTAACCATTCCTCAGCCGTATCCAAATCACAACGGCGGAGCGATGGCGTTTGGGAAAGACGGATATTTGTATTTTTCGTTAGGTGATGGCGGTTACAAAGATGATCCCCTCGGAAATGGGCAGAATCTAAAAACGATGCTAGGTGGAATCAATCGCATCGATGTTGATGTAAAGGGGCCAATCCAACCTTATCGTATTCCAGCTGATAATCCTTTTCTGAAAGTGCCGGGAGCGGCTCCTGAACTTTTTGCCTGCGGATTGCGAAATGTTTGGCGGTTTTCGTTCGACCGAGAAACGGGAGAGCTCTGGGCGGCCGATGTTGGGCAAGCTCGCACCGAGGAAGTAAATATAATTGAAAAAGGGGGTAACTACGGATGGAATCGGTTTGAGGCAGATGACGATTTCGAAGTCAAAACTCAATTAGCTTCCAAGCCCCATGCACCCCCGGTCGCTACCTATGGTCATCAGTGGGGAGGTTCTATCACTGGAGGAAATGTCTATCGAGGAACTCGTTTTCCTGAACTCGAAGGAGCATATTTTTTCGGAGATTACATGACGGGGAATCTATGGAAAACTACCAGGGATATTAATGGTCATTTCGATACTCAGCTGGTTCGGAGAACGGGCCGAAGTATTGCCTCGTTTGGAGAAGACGATGAAGGTGAAGTTTATTTGTTGAGTTTCGATGGGGGCATTTACCGCATCGTCGCGACCTCCACGCCAGAAAATACGTTTGCGGATTGGCCTCAACTGTTGTCTGGAACAGGTTTGTTCGCTTCGATGAAAACAAAAGAGCCGGCCGCAGACTTGATTCCTTATGAGGTAAATGCTCCTTTCTGGTCAGACGACGCTCAGAAAACACGATTCTTCCAGCTGCCTGAAGGTAGTCAACTGGTCTTCCGAGAATCAGGTACCTGGGAGGTGCCGGTCGGCGCGACCGTCGTAAAGAATTTCCATGTGAAATCGAGGGGAAAGGTAAAATTGTTCGAGACGCGTTTAATCAAACGAACTTCTGATGGCTGGGAAGCTGCCACTTACGTTTGGGATAAACAGGGAAACGATGCTGAGTTGTTAACCGGCGGTAAACAATTTGAATATTGGAACTCTTCTGCTGTTCATTCGTGGCACGCTCCGTCAGCATCAGAATGTGCCAGTTGTCATGTGGATAGTGCGGGGTACGTGTTGGGGCTGTCGACTCGACAGTTGAATCGCAAGGGAAAGTCAGGAAAGCACCAAATTTCGGAATGGATAGAGAGTGGAATATTATCGGGGCCTGGAGATATTCAGTGGGATAAGCAAGCGGCGTTTTGTTCGCCCTATGACGATCAATTTTCACTTGAGCAGAGATCGCGAGTGTGGCTCGATGTAAACTGTGCGATGTGTCATCGCCCGAACGGTTCTGGTAATGCGACGATTGACTTGCAGTTTGATACGCCGTTGCAGGAAACCAAAACAATCGAAGTAATGCCCGCACAGGGGGATCTTGGTGTTGCCGATGCAAAAATCATAGCAAGGGGAGATCCGGATCGATCCCTATTGGTGCATCGTGTTGAGACGTTGGGACAAGGGAGAATGCCGGGGACAGGAAGCAACCGAATTGACGCCAAAGCTGTTGAGTTACTGACTCAATGGATACGACAAATGGCGGATGATGATCGAATCCTGGGAACGCCGACAAATAAATAAATCATAGTCTGGTGTCTACGATTTCCAATAACAGCTTAAGTGTAAATTCCGCGAGGTCGAGTTTTTTTGCGGCATGTTTTATTTTAGGTGACATGCCTGCAAGGTCGTTGTTCACAAAGGCTCCATACATAGCACTCTGAAGGTAGGCGTCTGCAACTTCCAGTTGAGCAAGCGTCGTTTCAAAATCTGCAACCATCGACTCTGAGGAATTCAGATAAATCCATGGCATCAGCTTTTGAGATATTAAATTGAGTTCCGAAAATCGTTGAAGTTGAGTGATTAGAGATTCGAGGTTCGGGAAAATCTTTTGAGTTGAAAGCTGTGGAGCAACCGTAAGTTTTTGTTTCTTGATGTCTTTTAAGTTCGATGACTTGCTGGAGTGAACGCTGGGAATTTCGTTGGCGTCAGGAGATTCGAATCCGTAACTTGAACTGCTGGATAGAAAACAAAAGAGGACAAACAGCAGGAAGGTGTACTGGATGGCTAATGAATGTTTCATGAACGTATTCTCGTTTATCTTTCCAGCGGATTCGGTTTTTGTAGGCGGAGGAAAAGTCTTTAGTTCGATTAGATAAATACTCGTCGGTTATAAATGATCCATTCCGCGGTAAGGGCGGCGAGGGCGAGAAAGGCGAGAAATGTCCAGAAATCTTTACGAGCTGGTTCCCGGCTAACGTTTCCTTTGATCGCTTCATAACCCAGTTTGAGTTCGTCTCGAACTGCGATGTCGCTTTCTAAACGGTCGAGTAGGTTCACCGCAAATAGCTGGTCAACCTCCTTGCTTCCTTTTTCAGTAACTGAGTAAATCCCCGTCTCATCGGCCTCGTTGTAAACGAAACTTTTATTGGGTTGTTGCTTAAGAAATTGCCTGCCGCCCTTTGGATTTTTGACGTCGATTTCTTCGTATGGGTAACGTGGTTTAATTTTTACCGAATCGCCCGGGCGGTTTGGACGAAGAGAATTGAATCGGGAGCCACTCCCTAGCGTGCGGATCACATTTTGCATGAAAAACGGGAAACTTGGTTTCTTGTGCCAGTCCGTGTTGTAAGGCGTATTTCCATCCTCTTCGTATAAAATCATAGGGAAGCCGATCACGATATCTTCGAACCCAGACCGCGGGCCAATTGCAACGACCGGTCCGTCGATTGATTCGACCAGGCTCGTATTTCCCTTGGGACCTTCAATTAGTTGGCCATTGAGAATCGATACACTCTGCATTTGTACATCGAACATCACCGGATGCGAGTTGTTTGTATAAATGATGGGGGTAATTTCGAGATCCTTTGTGAATTTCCATTCGTCACCTGGCGGCAAGTCGGCAAAAAAGACGGTGTTACAGGCCGGCATTGTCTCTGGAGAGCATTGGTCAAAGATGACCAAGTCGTATACACCAAGTGCCGCGTTTGTTTTAAATTCCTTTTCTTTAAGGAACTCACGCTCGGCAAATTCAATGTTCGCAATCTTTTTTAGACGGTCCGTTGAACTGGCGAGCTTGAGAGCCGGGTTATAATCCGTGACGACTAAAATGTTTGTCGGACGAGCGGGGTTGAGTACACAATAAGCTTCATTGTCGAGAACGTAATCATCCGGTTCATCAATTTTAAATCGAATGGGTGCCGCCGATTCAAGAACGGCCGCCACGGAAGTAAGATCAAATTTGAGTGAAAGCCCGCCGGGTGGCGACTGGTCGATATCGGCGAGACGGCCGTTTGCTCCGAGCGTAAGTTTGTCTTCCGATATTTCTCGTCCTGGTACCGTCACCGTATCGGCGTCGGTCAGTTGGTCACCAATAAATAATGACACGCCAACCGTTTTTGGCTCGAAACCAGAGTTCTGCAGTCTCACGAAGGCTTCAATCGATCCGCCAGTATCAACCTGGTCGTTTACTGAGAAGGTCGTGATTCCGATATTGCTAACCGGTCTCACGGCGCCCACCGGTTGATAAATGGTTGTCAGTTCGCCTGGGGCGTACTTGCTGACATTTTTAATAGCGCCATCGCTGAAAATAAACATAGTCGCAGCTAGAGCGTCGGCGACCTGAACGTCGGTGTTGCTTAATTTGTCACTTGTGCGACCGGGGTTAGCTAACCCCGTGGCAGCGATCAAGGCTCGATTGATGTTGCTTCCCTGTTGGGTCGGTTTGATCGACTTAACTTTTCGTTTTAAGATCGCTTTGTTTTTTGTATAGGATTGGTCGACGCCTTCGGTATCCGAAAACGTGATGACCATCGCCGCATCATTCGATTTCATGCGGTCGATTAAAGTGTAAATCTGGTTTTTCGCATCTTCGAGTCGAGAGATTCCGGTTTCCGTATCCGTTGCACTCATGCTGGCTGATTTATCAATTAAAAAGATGAATCGATCACCGGGGAGTTTTTCCCCTGTGCAACCCGGACGTAAACAAGCAATCATGAGAATCAATACAACAAGTAATTGAAGCCACAACAGTAGGTTATTGCGCAAACGCTGCCAAATGCTGTTCACGTGCATGTCTTCGACTGTTTTTGTCCAAAGATAGGTACTTGGGACCTCCACCGGTACTCGCCGCAGTTTTAGGAAGTAAAGGGACAGAATCAGAGGTGGGACTAACCCCAGGATTAGCCACTGATACCAAGTCAGCATGTTGATGAAATTCACCGAACTAATCCCCGCTGTCGAAGATAACGAGAAACGAGGCGGTCGACCGAACGCTCGGTGCTGGTCATGGTGTAAACGATTCCGCGACGAGAACTAAAGTCGCGAGCCTGTTCGATAAAGGAGGCGAGTGTTTGTTTGTATCGATCGATCAAGCGTTTGCTGACGCTAATTTCTGCAATATCCTGGTCTTCGCAGTCGACCAGTTTTAGGTCGCCATTGATGTCGGGATCGATCTCTTCCTGGGACAATACGTGAATTAGATAAATGTCGAGATCCCTCGCAACGAGATATTTTAGCGCTTCTTCGTACCCGGATTTATCCATCAAATCTGTGATCAGAACTAGAATTCCTTTTCCAGTATTACGTAAACAGAATGCTTTCACCGCCTCGGTCATGGAAACGGTCGATTGTGACTCCATGCGTTCAAGGTGATCAACAAGTTGCCACAGACTAGACCTGCCGCGAAGCGTTGGCGCGTTGCTGTTTCGCGATCCATCGAGGGCTTCAATTTTGACACGGTCGGCCCGACAAAGCCCGATGTAACCAAGGGCTCCCGCCAGTTGTTTGGCATACTGAAACTTAGTTGGATTTCCAAACTGCATGGAGGGGCTGACATCGATTAGCGTATAAAAATGAAGATCTTCCTCTTCCATAAACAATTTAAGGAATAACTTGTCGAGTCGTGCGTACATATTCCAATCGATGAATCGAAGATCGTCTCCAGCGACGTAATTGCGGAAATCAGCAAATTCAACGCTTTGTCCTTTTCGTTTACTTCGCCGTTCACCTTTCATACGCCCGCGAAAGATCTTTCGGCTCACAAGTTCCATCCGTTCCAATTGAGCTAAGAGTGCTGGGCTCAACAGCGGTTCGTCTTGCGAATTCTTTTTGGGTGGGGCTAGTTTGGCCATAGTTTTCCGTTGATCTAAGTGCGAAGAGAACTTCGAAAGCAAGGGTTAATCGTCAAGTTTTTGTGGAACCTGATCAAGGATTTCCAGTAGAACTTGATCCGAAGTGATGCCTTCCGCTTGCGCTTCAAAGTTGGGGACGACACGATGCCTCATGGCGGGAAGATAGGCACGGCGAATATCTTCGAAGCTCACATTGAAGCGGCCAGCCAGTAATGCACGGACCTTAGATGCCAAGGCAACGGTCTGAGCGCCACGAGGGCTCGCACCCCAGCGAAGGTAATCATTGGTAACCTTAGGCGCAAATTCTCCTTCGGGGTGTGTGGCTAAATTCAATCGGACGATGTAGTCCTGCAGGTGGTCTGCCAAGATAACTTTCCGAACGAGTTGCTGCCATTCCTGAATTTCGCGGCCATCCATCACGGTGTCCGGTTGAATTGTGACTCCTTTGGTCGTGCGATCAAGAATTGTGGCCAGTTCTTCACGGTTGGAATATCCGACGACGAGTTTGAACAGGAAACGATCTAGCTGGGCTTCGGGAAGAGGATAGGTTCCTTCCTGTTCGATCGGGTTTTGTGTTGCGAGAACGAAGAAAGGTTTGTCGAGAACGTAGCGCTTTCCTGCGACGGTCACGGTTCCTTCCTGCATGGTTTCGAGCATGGCCGACTGGGTTTTCGGCGTAGCGCGATTGATTTCATCCGCTAAGCAGATTTGAGTGAATATTGGTCCTTTTTGGAATTGAAATTCTCGCCCGCCATCGGGGGTTTCGACGACCATGTTCGTCCCGAGGATATCTGCCGGCATCAAATCCGGAGTAAACTGGATCCGGTTAGATTGGAGGTTCAGCGCTTTGGAGAGCGTCGAAACCAGAAGAGTCTTGCCCAAACCCGGTGCACCTTCGAGAAGACAATGACCACCGATCATCATGCAGGTCAAAACGCCGTGAATGATCTCGTCATGTCCAACGATAACTTTTCCAAGTTCGTCTTTAATTTGTTGGTATCGTTCGCGGAATTTCTCGGCTTGTTCCTGGAATTGCAGTTCGTCGTTCATAGTTTTCAGGTTTCCTGAGAGCTAAAATATAAATGTCTGGTTTGAGTCGGTTTTCAATGGAATAGCTGATTCATTTCGATGTAAAAATGAATAAGCACCGCGGGGTTATTTGTCTGTTTTTCGTTGCTGATGTTTCACTTTGCGTTTCGCATCGAGCAGGCGAGATGTGTAGGAAGTTGATTCATCGGCGTCGAGATTGTCGCGTTTAATCTTTGGAGGCCTTGCGGGGGTCTTTTCAATCTCACTCGCAATGATTTCTTCCAGCTTTTTGCCTCCGCTAAGTTTTGTTTCATCTTCGGGGACGAATTTTGTGGTTGCTCTACGCGATTCAATTCCCTTTTCAATTTCTGCTTTTCTACTTTTTAAACGGTCAATGCTTACGGCAGCCGTTTCAGCGGTGCGACGGAAAAGTTTTTGTTTCACCGCCGCGAAGCGTTCAGTGAACCAGTCGGAGGTAACGAAGAATGAAAGATAAAAGGCCGCGTAAACCGTTAGTAAGGCAATGACTGCCGCAATCGTCCACCAATCGACGATCGGCATTTCAACTTGAAATCCCCGTTCAATGATTGTGGGTATTGCCAGTGCGACAAGTCCAATGGCCAAAAAGACGACCGCAAAGCAACTGATGATCGCCAATGGGGGCGCGGAGACACGACGGACGAAAACATCCGAAAAGAATGCTGTTCCGCAGAGGACCAAAAGCCACGGCCAAATATCTTGAATCCCGACCGCCGCAGAAAGCGTGGGGCGGAATGTGTTGGTGGTGATTGATTCGCTGAGCGCCGTTCGTCCCTGTTTGTTTAGTTCTCCCGAGTTGAACCACTCAGGTCGTGGTTCCAGTAATTTGTCGAGAGTAACCCCCGGCTTCCCTCCCCGAGGGGTCAACTGACTAAGCGATTCAAGGAGCGGTGTGTTGGATTGCCGGTCGGAGAACTCGGTTGAATACGGAATATTAATTCCTGCATTGAGCCGCTCGTAACCATCTCCGGGGAATATCGTGTAGAGAAGATTTCCAGTTCCTTCGACGGGATGTTCAGCGACATATCGGCCCGGACCCACCTGATTGAACTCTAGATTAACCGTTTCCGTTTCCGAGGTGTTTTCCGAGTTCTTGATTCCTGTTCCGGAAAGATTCAGGAAGTTAATTAGTTCTTCGTTCTCATCGAGGGCGGTGACAACAATTCTCGCTACGCCATCCTTTAATTCTGAGGAGACCGAAAAATTTGCGTTCTCAGTAATTGGCCGCATCGAGTGTCTAACCATTTGAACGAAAAACTTATCGTAGACTTCGGTGTTAAACCATTGAGTTGTCCATTTGTTACCAGCGTCGCTGGTAAACGCGATGGTGCGCCCATTGCCATACCTCCATGAAGCGAGCAACGTCGAGTTTTCCCCGCCGTCATTGGCTGGATCGTTTGAGAGGGCGAGTTGCTCAACGAGATTACTATTTTTACGCGTCGTCATCACATAGCCGAGAAACGGCGGAAGTTCACTAACATCAATTCCCCGAATGATTTCATGATCGCTCGTCCCAGCCACTCCAACGACTCTCATCCCGGATTGGGATTCTTTAATGACTGGTTTCGCAACGCGTCGGGCTTCGCGTTGATAGATTTTTGGAAGGGCTTTCGGGTTTTTAACGACATAATATTTACCGCCAGTCCGGTTTGCGATTTTTTGGAGTGGGCTACTGCCCGCGGGGCCATGGGTTCCAACCGCGACGGTCGTGATCTTAATATTGGCGTCGATAAATTTTTGTAGAAGAGCTGCAGTTGGAGGGGTTGGGTCACCATCACTAATTATGATCACATGCTTCATCGATGCGTTTACTTTGACGAGTCCATTGAGCATCACTCTCATCGGAGCGTTGAAGTCAGGCATGTCACCTGGACTCATACGGTTTATGAATGCGAGCATCTTGTTGCGGTTTCCGAATATTCGGTCAATGCCTGTGGGCATTTTCCAGAGCCACCGAGGCGTGCCGCCAAAATCTTTCCAGTCAATGACGCCGCAATAATCCATTGGACCGAGGACTTTGATCGCTTCTTCGCCGATTTTGACCTGCCAGTAATTACCGTCAGCCATCTCCGAGGCGTGCATCATTAAGGCTAACGCACCAACCGCTGAAACTTTGTCATTTTTGATTTGGAAATCCACGGGCATGGCTTCCTCAAGCGGTGTGTTCGACCAGCCGCCAGCACCGAAGGCGCGATCTCCGCCTAACATCACAATGCCGCACCCCATGTGCTCGCAATTGTCAACGAGCATTTGAATCTGTGCGTCGCTGAAGGATTGGATTTCTCCGTTAGTGTTTTCATCGCTCGAAGCCCGGGGTAGGTTGGCCAGGATGACGGAATCGTATTGGAGGAGCTCTGCTGGTGTTGTAAATAAATTACTGGATGGAATGACGTCGACTTCGATTGCGTTGAGTTGCAGTCGTTCAACGAGATGTAAGAACTCACCGGGGTGAAACGCATCTTCTATTAATAGCACTTTTCCTTTTCCGCGCACTTGAGTGAAGGCTGAGGCAGCATTGTTTTGTGAGATGGCGTCATTCTCACCGGGGTTGGGGATGAAAACGGCCTCGGTCGTGTAAACGGCGGATCGGTCTAACTGGGACGTGAATCCGACGATAGTCTTGCCTGGCTCAAGTTTGATCTCCTGTTCGTCAACTAATTCTTCGTTTTGAGCGGTTTTTCTCGTCAGCCGCAATTTTCCGGTAACCGTTTCGCCGTTAGGGGCTTCGTTATTAATAACGACGCGGGTATCAAATTTCTGGCCCTTGCGAACATCCATTGGAATTACAACTTTTTCAACGGAGACTTCGGCGCCAGGAATCAGTTCTACCGGCACGACATCAATTCCGATCCCGTCATCAGCCATTTTTTGTGCGACCTCGATCGCATCACCGTTGTTTTGGTTTCCGTCCGAAATGATGACAACCCGCCTCGCTGTATCTTCAGGAAAAGATGCGTTCGCCAGCTTCAATGCGGAGGCCAAATTCGTTGCGCCGGTCTCGAGTCCAATGTTGGACTCAATTTTTCCAATCGATGGAATTTCGCCGTCGTGAGGAGCCGATTCAATTTTTGCGTTACCACCGAAAACGATAACGCCGGCCTTATCCTTCTTAAAATCTCGACGATGTTGCTTGACCGACTCATAAGCAAAGTCGAGCATTAGCTTTCGCTTCGCGTCGGAAATACTCTCACTTTGGTCCAGCAGGTACAGAACCGTTAGGCGATCGGTCGAACGTTGCCACTTTGCATCAGCGATTGCGAAAACGACGAGAGTCACGACCAGTGAGCGAAATGCCAGCGCTAAAATACAACGCCCACGTCCGAGTCCTGCCAGGCTGTTGAAGCTGAAGGCCCACATGACTGGGATGATAACTAGCAGTAATAAAAACCAAGGACGGTCAAATCCGATTTCGAATCCAAGGGGCATTTGTTATTTCATCGTGAGGAGGATTTTAAACTGATTTAGAGAATTCTGCCGGCGGTTAAAGATATAACTCGTTTATATTTTCAAACGCTTAATTGCCTCCGCGTAAGGATACCAAACAATGGGGTTTCCGGTGGTAAACAAAAAGTGGTAACTCCGAAAACATACACAGCAATCGATCGTTTGGTTTCAAAAGAACGTAAGATAATTAACAACTTTTCGATCTTTCTCTTCTGCCCACATCGTGGTTGCTGTCAGGCGTGGTTCCCTTTCGAGGATTTCAACCAGTATAGCAGTTTGCTTTCCAAGCGACGAGGTTCGAGAAGGTGAAGAGGCAAGTACGTATTGCAGTTGCGATCGCCATCTCCTCGCTAAACTTGGTTGTGCCGCGTCGCTTGGGGAATCCAAATTTCGGGCGGGAGTTGGACGAGGTGCCATTTTTAACGGTAATTCCCACTTTATTAGTCGTGCACGCGATTTGTATTGAGCTAGTATGGCGCCTAAAGGAGTCGATAACTGGCCACAACTGGACAGATGGTTCAGCACCATTTGATTCCTGACCTATCCTTAAGAAACGAACCTTTTTCGCCGTTAAACGCGTATGCTCGTATTAGAAGATGCTACCGACCCTGTTGGAGAAATTCGTTCACTCGGTGATCGGGTTCGCAATTGAGATCGCCGATGGCATTCAAGAAACTCGCGGGTCGAATACAATGAGCAGATGTGAGAGAAACGTGCGATCAGCTTTTTTGCTGAACCTTATTAATATTTAATCTGAACACAATCAGTTCCCGTCATCAGGAGTAACTTCATGCAACGCCTTCGCTTTTTAAGCCTAGTGCTATGTGCTCTCGTAATCGCAACCATTGCGGTTAACGAAAGCGTTACAGCCCAGGTTCCCGCCACTACCCCCAAGCCTGCAACAAAGCCGCCGGCTAAGCCAGATTTTCCACCCATTGAGAAAATCACAGAGGGTTACACTGAGATTAAGGTGCAGGATGGAACGACACCGTTTTTCAAACTTTGGAAAAACCCCAAAGATGGAAACATGCTGGCTCAACTGCCGAAGGATTTCGCGAGTTCTAAAACGCGGCACTTTATCGCTCCAACCGTAGCTGGTGGAGAAGTCTTTGCTGGTTTGCAGTCCGATGCTTTTTATGTTTACTGGAAGCAATACGGCAAAAAAGTCGCTTTGATTCAAGAAAATCTCTCTATTAAGGGATCGGACGAAGAGTCCAAGTCTTCGGTAGATCGTTTGTTTACCGATAAGGTTTTGCTCAGTCTGCCGATTTTGACAATGGCTAAAGGCGGTGGCCCGGTCATTGATCTTGACGCGTTGCTCGTTGGAAACGCCCGGGTGTTCTTTGGGTCCGGCGTTTCGCCGCAGTCATCTCTTTTGACGATCAAAAAAGCGAAAGCGTTTCCGAGCAATATCGAAGTGGCATTTGAAGTCCCAATGTCGAACGGAAATTTAAAAACGCTTCATTATTCGATCAGTAAAATTCAGGGCACGCCGACTTTCAAACCAAGAATGGCCGACCAGCGAATTGGTTATTTCACAACCTCCTACAGCGATTACGGCAAGTACGAGGGTGATGATACTGATGTCCGTTACGTCAATCGATGGCATCTCGAGAAACGAGATCCGAAGCTAAAGCTAAGTCCGCCTAAGCAACCAATCGTTTTTTATATCGAGCACACCACTCCGGTACGCTACCGCCGCTGGGTTCGTCAGGGAATTTTGAATTGGAATAAAGCGTTCGAGCAAATCGGCATTATTGATGCAATTGAGGTTCGACAGCAGGACAAGACTACCAATCAGCATATTGATTTGGATCCGGAAGACGTGCGGTACAACTTTGTCCGTTGGCTCAATAACAATGTCAGTACTGCGATTGGCCCGAGTCGCGCAAATCCTCTGACGGGCGAAATCCTAGACGCGGATATCGTCTTGACAGACGGCTGGATTCGCGTATTTGAAGATCAGTTTTCGGAATTGATGCCTAAGATTGTGATGGACGGAATGACTCCGGAAACACTGGCTTGGTTCGAGAAGCATCCCGAGTGGGATCCTCGAATTAGAATGGCAGATCCTTCTGAGCGCGATTTTATTCGTCAACAATTAGCTCATCAGGCCAAAGTGGCAGCGCAAGCGGATAACCAGTGGGAGCTGAAGACCCGATTGATGGGCGATGAGCCGATGGACGGAATTGCCGGTCGTCAGAGTCAGGTTAACGGAGCTTGCATGGCCGCTGAAGGACGCGGTTTTGATGTTGGGTTGATGCGCATGACGATGGCCATGATGCGAGCTCAGCAAGACGAAAAGAAAGATGAGGAGAAAAAAGAAGGCGAGGAAGATGCAAAGAAAGAAGCAGATGAAGATAAAGAGCAAATGCTTGACGGCATGCCTGAGTCATTCATCGGCCCGCTCCTTGCTGATCTCGTTTCACACGAAGTCGGACACACCCTTGGTCTGCGTCACAATTTCAAAGCGTCCAGCGTTTATGAGTTGGAGCAGATGAATAGTGAAGATTTCAAAGGGAAAAAGCCGCTTGCTGGAAGCGTTATGGATTACCTGCCTACCAACTTTCGAGTCGAAAACGGTACGGTTCAGGGAGACTACGCAATGATCGGAGTCGGCCCTTACGATATGTGGGCAATTGAGTACGGCTATACGCTCGATGACAAGAACTTGAAAAAGATTCTTTCACGGGTCGCTGAGCCGGAACTTGTGTTTTGCACAGACGAAGATACTTATGGACCGGATCCTTTAGCGCGTCGTTACGATTTCGCCAAAGATCCATTGAAGTTTGCACAGGATCAAGTCGCGTTGGCGAAAATGCATCGAGAGAAGATTCTTGAGAATTTCGTCAAAGATGGTGACGCCTGGGCCAAGGCTCGCAAGGGTTACTTGATGACGCTTGGTTTACAAACCAAAGCGAATTCAATGATGTCAAACTGGCTTGGTGGAACTTATGTGAACCGCGACAAAAAAGGCGATCCCAATGGGCGAAAGCCAATCGTTGTGGTTGAAGTTGAGCGACAGCGGGCGGCTTTGGATTTTGTCATCTCAAACACTTTCTTTGATGAATGTTTCGGGTTGACGCCTGAGTTGCTGGCTCACATGACGACTGACTACTTCGGTGGCTTCCTTTCGCGAATGAACAATGAACCGGCGTGGCCTGTACATGATCGCGTGATGGGTGTGCAAGCGTCTGTGTTGTCCCAGTTGATGAACCCGACAACTCTGCGGCGTGTTTACGATAATGAGTTCCGTGTTCCGTCTGATCAGGATGCCGTCACACTCAATGAAATTCTGGATAAGGTTTCTGCAGCAATCTGGTCGGAGATTGATGAAGCTCCAAAAGGAAAGTTTACGGAGCGTAATCCTGCGATCTCAAGCCTTCGCCGAAACCTTCAGACTGAGCACATGCAACGGTTGTTTGACCTTGGTGCTGAGCAACGTGGCGGTAGTGCTGCGATGAAGCCAATTGCGAATTTGGCTTCACTACAGCTTTCCGAGCTTAATGAGAAGCTGCAGAAAGCTCTCGAGAGTGATAACTATGACGCGTACACCAAAGCCCACTTGGTTGATGCCCAGACACGGGTTCAAAAGTGGTTGGATGCACAGTACGTGATCAGCGCGAAGTGATTAATCATTTATTGATTAATTAGAAATCTAAATGCCGGCCTTGTGTTCATGCACGGGGCCGGTTTTTTGTTGATAAAGAATGCCGCCTCCAGGGGCATCGATACCTCTGTGCTGAAGGAGGGAGAACTGTGATGATCCAGGCAAATGGAAAATCGTAATTGGATCACTGGTGTCAGAGGGGAATCGGCTGGTCAGGGCAGGGCCGGTATTGTTGTAATAAAAAAAGGGGAACCGTTGTCGGTTCCCCTTTTGGTAGATTGGCCGTGCTGTTTGCAGAGCTCGACGGGTTTTCCGTTAATAGTTGAAGTTCAATCCAAAGGAAATAGCGTGGAAGAACGGTGTGTTACCGGTTTGAATTCCAGTTGCTCCGGTGGTGATCAGCTGAGCGGGTGCCAAGGCCACGCCGTCGATCCAGGTTGCTTCGTAACCCACGTAGGATGAAACACTGTTGGGAACAATGTCTACGTAAAGCCGACCGCCGACTTCACCAAGAAACGATCCGGTTGACTTGGTTTGACTCGTTTGAGTTTCGACCGTGGAAACGGTGTCGGAGACAGATGTGGTTACTTCGGTTGGATTCATGTAGCCACCGGCTCGGATGAAGCTGTTGACATAGAAGTAACGGTTCATCGGGATATTTAACTCGAGCCCGGTTTGAAGTCCGATCAGTGCATTGGTTGCTTCCGTCGTTTGTGTTTGAGTGAAATCAACCGTTGTGCCGTCGCCAGGATCGATAGAAATCGATCCGCCAAGCTTGACGCGATCTCTGGTGGATACAAATCGCGGCCCAAACATTAAGGTGACACCGGGTGAGATGTTTCGCCGTTTCATTACTTCAATACTGAAATAGTCAGACTCGTAATCATAATTGACCGTCGTTGGAATCAGGTCAGGCGAGGGGAAAAACGGTGACTGGAGATTGTCGCCTTCGAATTCATAGGCCTCGTCCCAGCTGGCTAGAATGGAACGAATTTCCAGTTCTTTGCCGACAGGAGTGACAAATGAGAATTTAACTTCGGCTCCAACGGTGTTACCCAAATCGGAGGCCTGAGTTGAATCGAACAGAGGTGCGAGCGTGATCTCGTCGGTGATCAATGGCAGTGCCAGATCATCTCCCGGGCGATCATAAGCCTTCGCACCAAACTCTACTGTCCAACGCGAGTCCTTCGCCACACTCATGGGCGATTGTGCGTTCGCCTGAAGTACAAAAGTGGCGTTCGCTAAAAAAACGACGAGCGATGCAAAAAACGTTAACTTCCTCACGGGAGCCTCCAAACCTATTCCGGCGCAGTTGTGGTGTCTGCAAAATTGGATCGGCCTGAACCTAAGGAATAATAAGTACTATTATCACTGCCCGAAAGAACAACTTGTATTCGCGAGAACTCCTATAGTGCCTATCTTTCGAGGTGGTGGTTCGTTAAGAGGGCTAGTGCTGTCGGTTTAGCGATTGCTGGGGCGTAGTTTGAATAGTGATCGCTTGGTGGTTGCCTCTTGAGAGGCGGCAGATTTTGAAGATTCTTGCGACTGGCCGTCCGATTTGTAGATCGAATAGTCGAAGGGGGGGATCTCTTTTTCGAGTTTCATCGCCTTGGCCTGGATACGAATCACTTTTTCGAAATAGATAAAGGGGTAGTTGGTATTGGGCCGTTTGGTTCGCCCCCATTGGTAACTGGTGCTAACCAATCGAGAGGGTATTTTTCCGAGTTTTACTTGCATTACGATCTGATTTACAAACTTCTTCTCCTCGTCAGCTCGGGTCTTTAGCAGTGCATTGAGTTGTCTTTCATACTCGATGAACTGGGCGTCAGTAAATGATTCCGGTAGAAAGTCGTCGCCAGATCCAGTCGTTGGCGATAGGAGTAAGAGTGCGAAACAGGTGATTAACAGCAGGCTATACCTTGCGATATTTGTCATTATTTTCTCGTCGCGAAGATTCGTCACACAATTAAAACGTCGCCGTTAATAGGCTTTTTAGGTTCCTTATGACAGATCAATTTGATCTGTCAGGGCGGTATCTTCGCTAGCGAGCTACAAGCGGTGGCGTTATTAAGTTGGATGATGTAGCCAGAATTGTTGAAGTTCGGTCATCGTTTGCGGGGCGATTTCTTGAAAAGGGGCTCTTGGATCGGCAAAACATTAAGCGAGTTATTTTAAAATTGCTGTGCTGGTCTGTGTTTTTCCCTATTTCTTCAGATATACTCTGTGCTAGCTTTTTTGGAACCGATTTTGATCCCTTTACCGAGATGGGGGCTCTAAGTTAGAGAGCGATGCAGCATGGCTACCCTTTCCTTTTCATGCCCCCAATGCGGGAAGCTTCATGAGCGCGTAAAAAGCGGCATGGTCGGGTTCAAAGTGAAATGTAAATGTGGGTTTATCTTTCGTTTGGGATCGAAAGAGGACAAAAACGAAGAATTTGGCGATATTATTCGCAAAAAGAGGGAGATGAAGCGGAAAGCGGCAGAGGCTGCCCAGCTGAATCGCTCTAATCGGGAGCAGGCGGCGTTTGATCTTCTTCCGAAATTTGATCCTTTCGATCCAAATCGAGAAGACGCTCCTTCGCCTTCCAACGAAATTCAATCGCCAATATCTGAGGGCGTTATTTCAGCGTCCGATGAAAGCGTAGAGTTGGAAGCTTTCCATTTGCCGCCACCGATCCCTGATGATGACCCTTCTCTGATGGTAGCCCAACCGGGAACGAGCGGTGATTTGCGTTCGCGACCTCCGGGGGTGGCGGTTGGTTTAACTGAGTTAAGTCGTTCTGAGGAGAAGGAATCGCGGGCGGTTGCTGGGCAAATTCCAGATGAGTTGCTCGATAGCATTGATTCAGGTTTGCCAGAAGAACCGATTCCGCTACCGGGCAGCGGTGTGATTCGCGAACAAAAAAAATTGGTGCAGGGGCGGCCGAAGAAACAGGCAAAGACAAGCGGTTCTAGTTCATTCCTGTTTTCGTTGGCTGGCCTGATCTTGTCTATGATCCTCGGGCCGATCTACGTCTTTGGTTTTGGTTATCGCTTTTTGATATCCGGTGCTTACGCTGCTGCTGCGGTTGCCGCTGAGAATTCTGCGGATGCGGCGGTGTTGGTTTCATTGCCGGCTACGTTGCATGTTACGAACATGGTGGTCTGTTTTGTGCTCAGCAGCACTCTACTTTTCACATTCGTGTTGGCAATCGTTGAGATGGTAAAATCTCAGCTTTATTTTTGGCCGTGGATGATTCAAGGAGGTGCGGCGGCGATTGGATTAATTCTGGCCTGTGCCCAGGTGGGGTTTTACTTTCAAGCAGGCTCGTCTTTTTTGTATATCCTAATCCAGCTCGTCGTAATGGTACTGCCTCCGCTAGTGATCACTGCCAATAGCATCGCTCGTTTGATCGCCCGTTCTTAATCCAATTGGTTGCTGACCGCATATAAGCGATGGAAAGTGCCCGGGATCGACTTGGTCGTTTCGTTAACCCGTACCGTCGCTTAGCTCTGACTGTCGGTTTTCTGATTTCCTGCTGATTTAGAGATTTCAATTCCTAAATCCTCCAGTTGCAGGTTTTCAACGACATTGGGTGCTTCAGTCATCATGTCGTATGCTTTTTGGGTTTTCGGGAATGCAATGCAATCACGAATGTTGTCGAGCCCAGCGAATAACATGACGACCCGGTCGATGCCAAGAGCAATACCTCCGTGAGGGGGAGCGCCATATTTCAATGCATCGAGTAAAAATCCGAATCGCTCTTGAGCCGATTCTTCGTCGAGTCCGAGCAGGCCGAAGACTTTTTGTTGAATGCCACTATCGTGAATTCGAATGGTTCCACCGCCCGCTTCATAGCCATTGATAACGAGGTCATAGGCTTTTGCTCGAGTTTTTCCGGCGTCGCTGTCAAGTTGGTCGAGGTCTTGATCGCGAGGGGCGGTAAATGGATGATGCATCGCAGTCCAGCGTTCTGTTTCATCGCCACGCTCGAACATTGGGAATTCAACTACCCAAGAAAAATGCATTTCTTTGGGGTCGTAGAGTTCTAATTCAACTCCCATTCGTTTTCGAATGGAGTAAAGTCCTTTGCAGCTAATGTCCCACGTATCGGCAATCAACAGCAGCAGATCTCCCGGCTCCGCATCGAATCTCGTTTTTAGATCTGCGAGTTCTTCTTCGGTGAAGAATTTAGCAATCGGTGAAAATAGTGAACCATCCTCTTCACATCGGAACCAGGCCAGGCCTTTCGCACCAAAGTCATCTTTGACCATGTTGGTCAATTCGTCGATCCGTTTTCTCGAATACTTGGGTGCCGCACCTTTGGCGTTGACACCGCGGACGAATTTCCCTGCCTCGGCGGTGCTCTTGAAAACACCGAAACCGCACGTTGAAGCAAGGTCGGTAATGTCGACAATCTCCATACCGAACCTAAGGTCGGGTGCATCGTGCCCAAATCGGGTCATCGCTTCGTCGTAGGTTAATCGCTGCAGCGGGAGTTGTAGGTCGAGCCCCAGAATTTCTTTGGCAAGTCGTTGCATCATGCCGTCAATCATGCCGATGACATCGTCGGAATCGACGAATGACATTTCTAAATCCAATTGCGTAAATTCGGGTTGGCGATCAGCACGAAGGTCTTCATCGCGGAAACAGCGGGCGACCTGGATGTAGCGATCGTAGCCGGCGATCATCATGATCTGTTTGTAAATTTGAGGCGACTGGGGGAGTGCGTAAAACTCTCCTTTGAACACTCGGCTGGGGACGAGATAATCCCTTGCCCCTTCGGGAGTACTGCGGCCTAAAATCGGAGTTTCGATATCGATGAAATCGTTATCTGCGCAGTAGTCACGCATGGTCTTGATGATGCGGCTTCGCAGTTGAAGCGTATCCAGCATCTTCTCTCGGCGTAAATCTAAGTACCGGTGTTTGAGGCGAAGATCCTCTCCCGGGACATCTTTTTGACCCGGGACAAACGGGGGTGTTTTACATGCGTTGAGAATTTCCAGATCGCTGACGACGAATTCGATTTCTCCGGTTGAGAGTTTCTGGTTGCTCTGACCATCGGGCCGAGGTCGAACTTTGCCAATTACTTTAATAACAAACTCATTCTTGAGTTTGCCCATTTCGGCGAGGACTTCCGGAGTGGAATCCGGGTTGAACACAACTTGAGTGCGGCCATAGCGATCCCGCAAATCGATAAATGTAACTCCGCCAAAGTCACGAATGGTGTCTACCCAGCCGCACAAAGTGGCCGTCTGTCCAACGTTCTCGATGGTTAATTCGCCGCAGGTATGAGTTCTTAGCACGAAAAGAATCCTCTAAGAGGTAAATGGTGATTTGCAACCGCTGATTTGGGTCTGTCTGGAATTGCTGAACGCAGAGTTCAGGCGGTGTGGGTCACAGAACGTTTTGTTCAAGGAACCTAATATCGCAATTCCGAACGATTTGGCAAAGGCGTATTTGAAGAAGCTGAGCCATTAAACGGCTCAATTTAATCAGTTGGGAAGGTGTAAAATTGAGGTTGCTAGTCGCTGGACTAAGATTGTGGCATTCATTTTCACCAACTCAGCGTCCAAGTGGGCGATTTGCCGCTTAGACTGTTTGGAGTGGTAAGAGAATTTTGGTTTAGAATTTATCGGGTATGCGGTCATCGAGGGAACTTATTGACGGGATTCTCTTCCGTTCTACGCCGAAACGGCGGGACAGGGAGCACTCCGCAGTAAATTCCACTGATACACCACCAGATTAACGTGAGAATAGGAATAAGATGTTCAACGGTTTTCCCGAAGAGACGCTTCCGTTTCTGGCTGAATTGGCCGACAACAATGACCGTGATTGGTTTCGGGAAAACAAGCCTCGTTATGAGGCGAGCGTTCTTGAACCCGCGATGGAATTTGTGGAGGCGATGGCGGCCCCGCTTCGAAAAGTCTCAAAGCATTTTTCCGCGGTGGCCAAGCGTTCTGGTGGATCAATCATGCGGGTTTATCGAGATACCAGGTTTTCAAAAAACAAGACGCCTTTTAAAACAAATCTTGGAATACAGTTCCGACATGAGTTTGGAAAAGATGTTCACGCCCCCGGCTTCTATTTTCATATCGCTCCCGGACGCATATTCGCAGGTGCCGGAATTTGGGGGCCGAAAAATCAGGTCCTTAACAAAATTCGCTTTTTAATTGACGATCGTCCGGATCGTTGGAAGCGAGTAACGCGTGCAAAGGCGTTTCGTGAGACATTCGAACTTCAAGGGAGTACGTTAATCCGCAACCCGAGGGATTACGAAGCGGATCATCCGTTAATTGTGGATTTAAAACGGAAGGATCATATTGGAATTTGCTCACTTGAACCGTCAGAGATTAGGAGTCCCGATCTCGTGGAAAACCTGATCGCTCGCTACCGAATAGCAACCCCCTACGTTCGATTTTTGTGCGATTCGCTTTACTTACCCTGCTAAACTTACCCGGCTAGGCCTCACCGTGGTGTTTTCAGACTCTTCCCCTTGAACTGCGGTTGTGCTACCCCTACGCGTCGGTTTTCAGGTACGATTGGGGTTCGCATCTGTCTGTAACTGACCCAGGGGATTTTGAAACTCGTGAATGCATCGCTTTTACCTGACCCGGAAATTCTTCTTGAAAGTGGTGCCGTGTTAGTAATGAATAAGCCGGGTGGTGTACTGACTCAAGGGCCCCCGGGAATTGATAGCCTTGAACTGAGGACCAAGCAATTCTTAAAAGTCCGTGATGAAAAACCCGGAAAAGTTTATTTAGGAGTTCCGCATCGTTTGGACAGGCCGGTTTCCGGTGTAATGGTGGTGGTGAAGAATGTTCGGGCGGCGAAACGAATCTCTGAGCAATTCCAGCAGAGAACCGTGATCAAAAAATATTGGGCGGTGGTCAGCGGCAGCGTTTCTCAGGAACGGGGAACCTGGACGGACTGGATGAGAAAGGTTCCCGGTGAAGCGAGGTCGGAGATCGTTGAGGAAACCGAAGCAGGCGCGAAACAGGCGGTGCTACATTACCGGGTTATCGAGTCCAGCGGTGATCTGACTCTGTTGGAAATTGAATTGGAGACGGGAAGAACCCATCAAATACGATTACAGTGCGGAACGCGTGGATTTCCAATTGTTGGCGACTCTCTTTATGGTTCCGAAATCTCGTTTGGTCCACAAACAGACGATTTGAGGCAACGGTGGATCGGCTTGCATGCCCGAAGATTGGCGTTTGTTCATCCGATTTCACAGGAATCTATTGATCAAGTCGCGCCATTCCCCGAATGTTGGCTGGAGTTTGATTTATTTCAGGCAATCCGAAATGCTGGAGAGGTCTGATGAGCGAACGGCTTCGCGTGCTCTCTTTGCAGTCGTATTACGGTGGCAGCCATAAGCAATTTCAGCAAGGGTGGGAGAAATACAGCAAACATCGTTGGACCATTCTGACATTGCCGCCGAGGCATTGGAAATGGCGGATGCGGCATGCGGCCATCTATTTTGCGGAAGAGGTTCAGCGACGACTTGGCGAAGGTGAACAATGGGACGTGATCGTTTGTACTGACATGCTTAATTTGGCTGAGTTTCGTGGATTGATGCCGCGGCGGATCGGCGGAATTCCAATTGTCATGTTTTTTCATGAAAATCAATTTGCCTATCCAGTTCGGGAGGGCTACCAGCGGGATGAGCACCTTGCGTTTACAAATTTTACATCGGCTTTGGCGGCTGATCGCATCTGGTTCAATTCAAAATATAACTTTGACTCAATGGTGGCGGGCCTCACTCGTCGACTTAAACGCTGGCCAGATTTTCAACCGCGAAAGGCGATCGAATCCTTGGCGGGTAAATTGTCAATTGAGCCACTTGGGATTGAATTTCCATGGTTTGATTTATCGCCTTATCAGCAGGCCAGAGAGCAACGAGCCGCGAACGGAGACCCTGTTCATCTCGTTTGGGCAGCGAGATGGGAGCATGATAAAAACGCGGATGACCTGTTGGTGGCATTAAAGCTTTTGCGAGATCGAGGCGTCTTGTTTCGATTGAGTTTGTTGGGGCAATCGTTTCAGTATTCTCCCGATGTCTTTCAGGAAATAAAAACGGAGTTTCAAGCGGAAATTTTGCGCATCGGATTTCAGGAGTCGAGAGCTGACTATTGGCAAGCTTTGGCGGAAGCGGATTTATTTGTTTCGACGGCAAAACATGAATTCTTTGGGTTGGCTGCGGCGGAGGGAATTGCTGCGGGACTGTTGCCTTTGTTTCCTGACCGCTTGGCTTACCCAGAATTATTGGAACATGCCATGACTCGCGAGGAAGCGAAAAATTATTTATACGACAATCATGCGGAGGCGCTGGCTGATTCCATTGAGCATTGGTCACAAACTCGCAACGGGATTGCCGGGCAGCTTAAATTTTCGAAGCAATTAATGAATCACCTCTCCGTAGAGCAGCGGGCAAGCGAAATGGACGACGCATTGCGGGCAACGGTTGATAGATTTAGAGGCGATCGAAGGGACTTTTGACTCCAGTTGCCCCCATGGTGGCGACGTGGGTGTAGATCATCGTCGTGCGTACATCGTTGTGGCCTAGTAGTTCCTGGATAGTGCGAATGTCATAGCCGTCTTCCAGCAAATGCGTTGCGAAAGAATGTCTGAGTGTATGTCAGGTGAGGCGTTTTTGTATTCCTGCTTTTTGAACAGATGCTGGAAGACACTGCGACGATTGCAAAATCAATTGCCTCGATTGAAGAGTTCGCTTCAGGATTGAATGATACGCCTCCGACTGCAAAATCAATTAATCAAACCAATCGATGGGTGACCACAAAAGAAAAACATGTAACGAACACGCAGTATATCGTTGCTCTGTACTTTTTGACTCAAGGAATCAAAGGGAGCAACAAGGATTACACCAACCAGCTAATTACCGCGCACAAAGTTATGGTAGCCGCGATGAAGTGCACGCAGGACGCTGATCCTGCGACCGCTGAGAATTTGAAGAACGCCATTTACGATCTTTACCGCGCCTATTAGGGTAAAGAGCTAAACTCTGATCACAGCAAGTAACGCACATAGGAGCGTTTCCCTTTGTCACCGATGAACGGGATCACTCGCTCTTGGCAAATCGGGATGATTAGCCACTCGGTTTGAATTATTGATCAAGAAGTTACAAACGACCGTCGAAGAGATTTTTTCCCTTGCAAAGGTAGGTTGATTTTCGCGGTTTTTATGCTGATGGACCGCCAAATTGATGCAGCAGTGGCAGTCTTTTTTATCAAAGTCATCATATTTCTGTCCGATCTTATTAATCGGTCCGTTAGACAACTCTTATACCGGGCTGTAGTGCGCGAATTGACAACAGTGCGCTGTTTTAGTGGCGAGATGATGTTGCTCGGCTGACTTTGTAGCTTGGAATTGAATAATAAATCGTGCCGATGCAATTTGCTTGAACGGTCGTTGACGTGAGTTATCATCAGTTCGAGACGATCCTTCGGAGATAGACATGAATAGGCAACCTGAACTCAGCCAGCGTGACGTACACCAGCTCGTGTTAGCTAATGGTGATCTGCTTGCGGATTTCATGGATCAGACAAATGAAGTATTGGGAATTCGGTTCCCGGATGAATACCTTTCTCGTGGTTCGGTTTACGCACTTGTCGACCGAAGTGGATTAATTTGTGGAGGTGCCATCGCGGTTTTTGATGCTCCATTTCGATCGATCGTTTCTATTCCCAAGGAACAGATCGAAAGAGCCCACGCCTTGATGGGTGATGAAAGTGAATGTGCGGAAATCAATGGGGTTTGGCTGCTTTCTACGATGCGGTCGCCATTCCTTTCTTTTGCTTTCTGGCGTCAACTGATCTCTCAGCTAATGTTTACGAATAAGCAACGATTCATCTTTACATTTGAGAACGCCAACGACCGGATGAAAGAACTTTCTGTTTGGCTCAAACCGGAGATTCTCTATTCCGGGAAAACGGCAAAGCTTGAAGGGATGAAAACAGAAGGCGACGAGACAATCGCCATCGTTAGTCGAGAATCGCTGGTAACGGTTTTGGAGATGCTTGATCGCCGTGGCATCGGCAAAGCCAAGCCGCAAGAGCAGATGATTATCCAGCAAATTGAATGTCGATCCAAACAAGCAGTAGTCTCTCAGTCCCATGTCAGCATTACGACCAAGTAATTTCGGCTAAAATGGGATTGGCTGCTATCAACTTTTTTTATATTACAACGTCTGGGTTAAATGCCTCGTTCTAAGCAAACATTTGAAGTGAACTCTTGGACGGACGTTGGCGTTGACGCAATTCAAACGCCTGAGTTGAACTCCGATCAGCTCGCAAAATTTGTCGTCATTGGCGCTGGATATTCCGGGGTGGCAGCGGCACGTCGCTTGGCGACACTTCATCCAGACTCGGAAATTGTTCTGCTTGAGTCTGAATGGTTTGGAGATGGCAGTTCAAGTCGATCCTCCGGTTTCGTTGTTTCGCTCGGTCAATTTGAACGCCCTAGTTCACCAGAGAATCAGCGATGCTACAGATTTGGAAAAACGGCAATTGAAGTGCTGCGTGAACTGGTTCAACATCATCAAATCGATTGCGATTGGATGGATCAAGGAAGAATCGTCACATGCAGATGTCGAAGTGGGGCGCGATCGCTTGAAAGGACGGAACGCGTCCTAAAGAAACTTGGATCACCTTTTGAGAAACTGGATGGTGCCGCTATCCATGAAGAAACCGGGATGAGCGGATACGTTTTCGGGATTCGGCAAGCGGATTCGGTTTTGGTCAATCCAGCAAAACTGCTAGTTGGTTTGGTTAAGGCTTTGCCTTCCAATGTGTCCGTCTATCAAGATGCTTCGGTGCGGTCGCTGACAAGAAAATCAAATGGCCGCGGTGTCCTGGTTAAAACAGAAGCAGTCACGCTGGAAGCCGAAAACGTTCTGATTACCTCGAATGCGTTTTCTTTGTTGCTGGGACATGGTCAACACCGAGTTTTTCCAATGCGAACCTTTGTAAGTGTTGCGAAACTGAATGGTGGAAACGGATTGGGTAGTGACCCTGATTGGGGTATCACCTCATCGGAACGAGTCGGTAGTTCGCTTCGCCGTGTCAACGACCGCGTGTTCATTCGTAACAGTGCCTATTACGGATATCATTCTTCGGGTGGACGTCTGGACAACTTGGCCCAGATTTCGGGTTTTCAACGACGTTCGATACAGCGACGCTTTCCGGACGCCGATGTGGCGATCGAGAACACATGGAGCGGCGTTATTGGGATTACTGCGAATGGTGGGCAGTTGTTCGGTCAAGTTGGTGACGGGATCTATTTGTCCACTGGATACAATGGGCATGGAATTGCTCAAGGCACCCGGTCTGGTGAGTTGTTGGCGGACCTGGCCTCAGGCAAGCAGTCCAACGATCTTCAGGAAATAATGAAGATCAG
The DNA here is from genome assembly GCA_029979005.1 of Planctomycetota bacterium. Classification (GTDB taxonomy): domain Bacteria; phylum Planctomycetota; class Planctomycetia; order Pirellulales; family Pirellulaceae; genus Mariniblastus. Next base: position 32,098 of record JAPOIJ010000017.1, read on the forward strand.
AAAGCCAAATTGGCTTCCGATCGGATTTCCACTTCGAATGGGTGTTGCGGCCTATTGTAGGTATCTTGAATGGCGATACCGGGATGAAATTTGATGGTGCGTTTTCCCATTCGATTGACAGCGTTTGAGGAGTATTTCCTCAAGACGGATGTCCCGGACTATCCATCAACATTTGCTACGCGCATTGAGTTCTCGAAGCAGTTTGACAGGGGAATTGCCGACAAAGCGTTTGCGGCAATCGTCCGAAGAAACCTGCTTGCCCGTTGCAAAGTTGATGATGCGAATGGCAATAGACCGTCGTGGGTTCGCACAAATGAGATGCCTGCAATCATCTGGCTGGACATGCCGCCTTCTAAAGGCTCTTTTCCGCCATCCTTTATGAATATCGCGGATGAAATGCCGGTTAAGATGTTCGGATACGACGGTTCGGACTCAACTGATCCACCCGTCCTGATATTCCTAGTTCACCATGTTGCGTTTGATGGACTCGGGTTTCTCCAATTGCTCGCTGATTGGATTGAATGCTATCGTTGTTTCGAAGCCGATATATCTCTCGAAAATTCCAGGCTTCGAAAAATTGACGATGAGACAATTGTTAAGCGTTGCAAACCGGCACTTACCGTTGCTCAGCGATTCAAGTTGTTGCGGGGACAGTGGAAAAGCGTCCGCGCCACGCTTCGTGTACTAAAACAAAAGGCAATTCCGCTTGCTCCAATTCCCTCAAGGAATGAATCTAAAGTGCGGGAGCCAAGGTTCGAAGAGGTCACATTCTCGAAAGAACAAACCGCGAAGCTAAAGAAGTTCGCAGGTGGCCTACAATCTACTGCCAACAGTTTGGTTGCAAGGGAGCTGTTTGTCACGATTCGGGATTGGCAAATGGAAAACGGCATCAATGTTGACGGGTCGCATTTTCGGCTAATGGTTCCAGTCAATGAACGGAAACGCGAACATCGAAAAATGCCGGCCTGCAATCATTGCACTTTGATCAATTTGGATCGGATGCCCGAAGAGACGGAAGATGAAGCAGCTCTATTGGCGAGTATTAATCAGGAAATGGGGGTCATTCAAAAATGGCGACTTAGCCTGAATTTCTGGCGCGCGATATCAGTGTTTAGACTTCTGCCCGGCGGGCTCGCAAAATTGCTTGATGGTGATAATGTTTCAGCAACAACTTTATTTACCAATGTTGGTCGCATTCTTACGAAGTACGAAATGCGGGGAGATTTTACGCAGGCCAGCGATGGTCCGTTGTCCGTCACCGATTTGTCGGCAATCGCGCCGATAAAGAAAGGCATGGTTGCTTCCATAACCATGTTCTACTTTCGTGATCAACTAAAACTATCGGTGCACTATGACGAAAATGCATTTACCCTGGAACAAATTCAATCGTTCCTGGATGGTTTGGTTTCAAAAATAAACAGCAACATCTCAGCGTCGGCCAAGTCATAAATAGGTGACAAATTATGTCCCCTCAAACGATCGTCAAGTTAAAAATTACTTCGCGCGAATATCGCGACGATCCTTGTCCATGTCTGTTGAGTTGCGTGAACGTTGGCCAGTTTTTCGAATCAAACGCATTTGCGCGTTAATCATCGGGCCGTTATTATGCCAGTACCTTTATAATAGTTCCTGCTCAATCGTATTGTTTCAAACTGACCTTTTTGAATCCTAAGAGGTGGAACGTAGGCTGCTGGCTATTGCTGCTTCTCTGGCTCTATCCGTCCGTTATGATGAATGCGCCGATTGAACAGAAACTGGATGACTAGGTGGGCTGATCGGGATTACTTTAGCCATTGGTTTTTCCAAAACAAAACAAGAAAGGGCAATGGCTCCACCAAGTTCAGATCATCGTAGTAGCTCGGCATAACAGTGTGATGCACGCGAAGCCGGACTTGCGCGTGCTTTTTTCTGCTTGCAGATCTGTCGTTCCAGTTCGGTGATCACGGACGTTGTCAGCCTGACCAGACATCGCCGAATTAACAAAGTCGACCTCTGATCCATTTCAAAAGTCTGTTGACTTTTTCGATGGCCTCGATGCGGGAAACATTTACGGAAATACTCGCGCATCTGACAATTGATAAGCCGGCTGGACTTGCGACGTTGACACGCTTTTGGATCGCGTAATAATGAGACCTAGGCGGACCCGCGTCGGAGAATCGTGCCAATACCTGAATCTTGTTTTTAATTTGTTTGGCCGCTCGGTCAACTTAGTTGTTATGTTTTAAGAGGTATGACCATGCTCAGGCACCTCCTTGTTGCCTCCCTTCTCGCTGCATGCTCGGGATGCAGTTTTGACTTTATTGGTTCAAATCCGGACGTCACAACGACATCCCCGACGACTGATCAAGTTAAATATTGTCGCGCCGTTATGTACATCAATCCGGAACTTGAGATTGATCCGGTTGGGTACAGTATCGAAACAGGCATGGACGATGTGATTCGATTCAAGTTCGTCGCAATGACGGATGATCCCGCCATTTTGTTCGATCCGTCTCGTGTTGACACGAAGGAATTTGCCGACGAATTCACGCTGTCAGCCTTGAATCCACAGGCACCTGAGACGTGGTGGGATCTCTCCTCGCAACAATTGACGGGTGCAAACTTCACCGTTCCACCGCCCGGCTCAAAGGGCATGCGTGGCCTGAATATCGCGTACGCCAAAAACGAAGACGGTACTTTGACCGTTTACGTACTCTGGTGCGAAACATAACGACACATTTTGCGTTAGAGTCGCAGATACAAGCCGAATTTGAAACCCACGTCGGAGACGGCAACCCAGTAGTTGTAGACGCTATTTCGCTCCCAGCCGAAGAATTTTGGCAATATTCAAACATCCTGTGGGAATAAGAAGACAGACACGCCAATCCTTGGTCGGCATCGCAGATTGTCGTGCTGGTCCATTCCTTACTTGGACGGGAAATGATGCCTCCATTGCGCCCGAGTCGCGAAGTCGGGTCGATTTCAAATGGACTATCGCCTGGTGCGACCGGGTGAAAGTGGATATCTCCTGCAAATAAACCAAATAGGTTCAAAATGAAAATTCAAAATACTGTCCTCCTGTTTCTCATGCTCTTGCTATCAGTTGGCTGCAGCAACGGCTCGGGAATCTCTCAAGTTAACCTCAGCGACCCGGATGTCGGGATTTCAGGCAACGTTTCCGTTGATCGCGATGGAACATTTAGCGGTGAGGTGAAGAACGGCGATGTTATCGCAATTTTGAACGGCGAAGTTGTCGCATCTGGTGACGACACGCACAAAGTCACGATCAGCTATGAACGAAAAACGTACACTTCCGGTACGACATTTAAATCCGAAAAAATCAATTGCGAGTTGTTTGCACAATCAGGTGTGGATGTGCCTATTGGGAAACCGCCTGCTCCAAATCAGTCATCCGGCGACGACAACTCACTTGAGCGACTCTCGATCAAATTGATTGATTGAGAGAGATTTGAATTAGGTCGCCTGCAGGGTAAGAAATGGTAGGAGAGTCGCAAAGACGGACGTTTTCCAATGGAAGATCTCTCTTCGCGACTCGGTGATTATCGAGGCTGTGAAATTTAGCTGATCATTAAATGAATTTTGTTGATTTGGTTATAACAAATCCGTGTTTTTAAATATTGAATTGCTTGAATTCTGATTTCAAGAAATAATGGTTACCGAGGAAAATGGAATGCGCCCACTAACGGCAAATGCGTTCCAATTTTCGTACTTTTAAATTAATCACTTGGCGTTTCATAACGATCAAATAAAACTAGGCCGTGCCGCTTCGCTTTACGATTTGTTCTACAATGTTATCTTAAGGATCGGATGTCCGCAGGCGTTACGCACCATGGAGATAATAGATGAACCAGCATGAGAAAATAAACTACATTGAGCTTCCCGCGAAAGACTTAGACAAGACAAAATCATTTTTTGCTGATGTTTTCAATTGGGATTTCGTTGACTATGGTCCGGAGTACACTGCGTTTAATGATGGCGTTTTGGATGGTGGTTTCTACAAATCAGACAATCATTCTTCAACCTCTAATGGTGCAGCGTTAATCGTATTTTACAGTTCTGATTTGGCTGCAACGCAAGCTAAAATTTTGGAGGCTGGCGGTAATATTGTTAAACCTACATTTCAGTTTCCCGGAGGATCTCGGTTTCATTTTTCTGATCCCAACAGCAATGAATACGCAGTTTGGAGTGACAGTTGATCGACACAGTAGATAGATTCCGCAGCTGAGTCTCTATGGTCTGACTGTTCGCAATAGCCTCGGTTGGTGGTAGAACAGTGGCAGTGTCAGTCAAGGTCCCGTTGAACCAAGGGGTTGTCCCGCAAAAAAAATAAATCCGAGTCTAAGGTGCTTTCTTCCTATGAGTTACGATCTGTGGTTTTGGAATCAATCGAAGAATTGCCGTCATCGTCCGGACACTGTTGTGCAACGTGCGTGTGAGGGCGGTAAGCTGACTGGATTGGTGCCACTCGAACTTGAAGAAATCAAGGACCGTCTTGCAGTCGCTTTTCCGGGGTTCAAGAAAAATATGTTCGATGCAGGGACTCACTATTTTACAATTGATCTTTATCCACCCTACGTTTTTCATATCGTTGCAACGCCCCCCCCAAAAAAAATGACGATGTTATCGAGATGCTAAACTCGATCATAGACATCGCTGCTGAATTCAATTGCAATCTTTACGATCCACAGACCGGTGAGCGTTTTTCTTGACGATGACCCGAACAAACAATGCTGTCTAAAACAATTCTCAGGACAGCAAAACGTTGCTCCGAAACCGATTAGGCGTTGTGGGGTCCACTTGATGCGATTATGCTTGCGCCGAAACTGTCGGATGGGTTAAAACTGTCGGATGGGTTAACTTGGACTTTAGCGGAAGAGCGAAGGAATGGATGAATTGAAAACCACAGCGGATCGTCCGTGCAGCAATGATGCTGTGTCGTTTGGGTTTCGCTTTTCACTTGTTATTCGTAGTTGCATCTGGATCGCGTTAGTGGTTTTGGTGCCTCAGATACTGCTTCCTCGTTGCCGGGATCTGTATTCGGAGTTTGGAGTAGAGCTTCCAAAGTTAACTCAATTGGTGTTTGCTGTCGGCGACCTAGTTATGAAGTTTGGCATTGTCTATTTCATCGTGGCGATTCCAGCGATCTTTGCCTGGCAATTTTTTCTATTCTTCTTAAATAGGAACCGAATTGGCTACAAGTTTGTTGTGGTTGTTGATTGGGGGGCGATTTTAATTGCCACGGTAATTTTGGTCATCTTGTTGGGTATGCCAATGGCGGCGATCGTCTCCGGTTTGACCGGTTAGTCATTTCACGGAGTCAGATAGCGGGCTGACCAACCGAAATGGCGAAGAAATGCGACTTGGATTAATTTGAGTCCCGGGATCATTCTGTTATCTTCATCCTTATCCCGTCCGTTTTGGAACTTACCAACAGAAAGATGATGATGCTTGCTTTAAACCGACTGATTCGATCATGGTTGTTCGCAGTAGTGGCCACGTTGACGGTTTTTTCCGCTGTTCTCCCAGCACAGGTAAAAACTCCGACTCATTCCCATGTGGCATATGGGGCAGAGAAGAGGCAATGGTTGAATCTCTATTTGCCGTCTGGCGACAAACCCGCGCCGGTATTCATTTACGCTCACCATAACGGCTCTACGGCGGATGATGTAAAAATTTCTTGGGCGAATCCTACCTTAGCGGACGGTGTTGCGATCGTCAGTTGGGAATCAATTGCAAAGGTTAAAGGGATGTCTGATTTTCAAGTATGCGCTGCCGATGCAAAAGTGATGTTCGCATGGGTGAAGGAAAATGCCGAGACCTATAACTTAGATGTCGACAAGATAATTATCGGAGGGCAATCCAGAGGAAGTTTTGTGAGTTGGGAACTCGCTCATTCTCAGGATGCCGGCATTGTAGGGATTTATATGGGGCAGGCTCTTCCCGGGAATTCCTTCAATCAGCGCTTGCTGAAGCCAATCACAAAAAACGCACCTCCTATTTTTCTTGCGTACCGGAAAGCACCGGGGGTGGTTGGGGATAATCACAAGCCTGAGCATGGTCTCGAAGTATTGAAGCGATATCAAGAGTTGGATATCGGCAATCGTGCTGAACTCGTTCACAGTCTCAGCAAGACAAAGAATAGCGAAGTCATGCAATTCCTTCCGAAGTTCGCACGTGCACTCAATCGCGAAAGCGATAAGGACTGATTTTAGTCAACGCCGTTGATCGTAACTTTGATGAATTTTCTTTTAGGCGAGGGTGATGTGATTGACGTTTTTTTGAAATCGCAATCCCGTCGAAAAATAGGATTGCAATTCACCTGCGCCGCGAAGCCCGTCTCAAGTAAATTTTAAATCATTCGTCGCGGCCGAATGGTTTTATACATTGTCTTCTCTTATCGTGACTGGAATCTAATGAGCCGCTTCTCCATGTTAACCGTTGTTTGCATTGCCTGTTTTCTACTGTTTGGTGCGCTTCAATCCTCATCGGTGGCTTTTGGTTTTGAAGTTTCTCGTAAGCCCAATTTCATCGTTATCTTTACGGACGACCAAGGCTATCAGGATCTCGGCTGTTTTGGGTCTCCAGAGATTCAAACACCCAATATTGATGGGATGGCCAACGAAGGTATGCGTTTCACCGATTTCTATGCCCAGACGGTATGCGGACCGTCTCGAGCAGCGTTGATGACCGGTTGCTATCCTTTAAGGGTTGGGAAAAAGGGAAATAATCAGAATGAGATACATCCGTTTTTACATACGGAAGAAATTACCATTGCGGAAGTACTTAAGGATCAAGGTTACCGTACCGCCTGTTTTGGAAAGTGGGATCTCGCTGGACACAGACAAAGGGGCTACGACGAAGACCTCCTGCCGACGAGACAAGGATTCGACTATTTTTTTGGAACGCCAACCAGCAACGATTCGGTAGCCAATCTTCTGCGTAATGATCAGCTCGTTGAACCGAAGGCTGACATGGCGAGTCTGACAAAACGGTACACCGACGAGGCTTTGGAGTTCATCCAGAAGAACAAAGACCAGGCATTCTTTGTCTATTTGGCGCATACGATGCCGCATTTAAAGCTCGCCGCCTCCGAGCAGTTCAAGGGCGATTCGCCACGGGGATTGTACGGAGATGTGATAGAAGAAATTGATTTTAATGTGGGCCGGATTCTGCGAGAGATAAGGATGTTGGGGCTTGAAGAGGATACTTACGTCATCTTTACCAGCGACAACGGGCCTTGGTTTCTAGGTCGACACCCAAGATTGAGCAAACAGAAGGATATGGGTGGTTCCCATGGCGGCGACGCAGCGCCGCTGCGCGGGCACAAGACGTCCACGTGGGAGGGTGGAGTGCGAGTCCCCTGTATCATGTGGGCGCCAGGACGGATACCGGCAGGAACCGTTTGCTCAAAAATCGCTACGACTATGGATGTGCTTCCGACATTGGCTGCACTCGCCGGCGGCGACGCACCCACGGATCGCACCGTCGACGGAAAAGATATAGTTGACCTGATTCATGGCAAAGCGGGGACGAATGGGCCCACTGAGGTTTTTTATTACTACGCCCACACCCAGTTAATGGCCGTACGTTCGGACAGGTGGAAACTGCATCTTCCTCGTAAGGTAAATACTATGAAGCGATGGGATATTTTCCATCGCGAATCGGATATTGTTGATTTCACAAAACCGCTCCTTTACGATTTGGATCAGGATCCAGGGGAGCTGCACAATCTTGCTGGACAGCATCCTGACAAAGTTGAAAAATTGATTGAGCTCGCTGATCGGGCCCGGAACGATATCGGTGACTACGACCGCATCGGGAAGAATGCCCGGTTTTTTGATCCGCAACCGCGCAGGCCTGATATCACACGCTGAGTATGACGATCGCGTCTAAAAGAGGAGTTAGAAATGCCCATGCCCCGGTTCAGTCTTCGAACTCTTTTAATTCTGCCTGCGATTTTAATCGCCATAAACTGGTTAGTGATCTCGTATAGCGCTACGACACCAACGGTCCCACGCCAGTTCATGAAGACCGAAACGGGAATCTGGTTCCTTGCTGAACCGGACGAGTTGGCTGGAATTCCCATTCGTTCAATTGGGTGGCCGTTCGCATATCAGTGGGCTCCGAATCCCGAAGAGAATTTGTCCCTTCCACTAACCTACAGAAGCCACGGCATTAAGTATCTGCCTTTGTTTCTCAACATGAGTATCGCAACGGTGTTCAGTATTCTGCTAACGTGGGCGCCTGCGGTGTGGTTAAATCCGTCAAAGAAACATCAACAAAATGAGACTGACCAAAATTAGTTCCGGATGAAGATCATGTTTAGGGTCTGCGTTGTTGGAAATTTAAATAGAGCCATTCATTGACCTACTCTGGTTTTGTGTGTTGTTTTCAGTACTGAGATGAGTCTCTAAAACACAAGAGGCCTTGCCAAGCATTGAAAAGGCGAGCCTGTTTGTTTCCATGTTTGCGCGGTGTTCTGGTTCTTCAACTTCTGCATTCTTGGTCGGCGTTTCGTTTTTCTCGCAAGCGGCTTTCGTGGATCCCACTTGGTGGGTCGCTTGCAGTATTGATCGCGGTGATTGACGTTGCAGGGGTTGTTAAGTAAATGAGTTTGACCTTTTCGAGCCAAAAACAAAAAGAGAGGTTTTAAAAAGGACCGATTCCTTGAAAGACATCATAAGACATAGAGAAAACATGGAAATGCATTGGAAAACGTGCGAATTCCAGAGGAGTGCTCAATAATCTATTCTCCTTGCGCATTGAATTATCTAGGATGTTTAACGCAAAACCACCCATTATGAATCTCAGTACTTACCGAGCATACGGTAGATCTATGAAACGGCTCGCAACAATGATGCTGCTCTCCTTGCTGGCAACGAGCACCAGCGCTCAGGAAATGCCAGCGGTCAATGCGTTAAATTTCAAAAAGGATATTCTTCCGATTTTTGCGGATTCCTGTTTTGGGTGTCACGGTGATCCTGCGCGACGGAAAGGGAAAGAACCTGGCGGGGGCTTGCGGCTCGATTCGCCCGAATCCATAAGCCATGGCGGCGACGCTGGACCTGCGATCGTTGCCGGCAAACCAGACGATAGTTTACTTTATCAATTGATTACGCTCCCAGAAGACGATGATGAGGTGATGCCCGCCAAAGGAGATTTGCTCACGCGTGATCAGATTGCACTTGTCAGAAAATGGATCGAGGGCGGAGCCGACTTTGGCACATGGAAAGGTGGCGGGAACGCACCTTCCATTGACAAGGTAACTGAGATGGAAATTTCTCAGGCACCTGAGGGTGACGAGATGGTAACAGGCCCCGTTGCCCCCGATGCCCTAACGCGCGAGATCGATCAGTTGGTCGCTGATGAATTGAATCGGCTTGGCCAAACTCCTCGTCCGGAGATTGACGATTACACGTTTTGCCGTCGTATCTACATCGATGCGATCGGTCGCATCCCTACGATTGATGAATTGGATCGGTTTATTGAAGACGACCAAACTGACAAACGCGCCAGGCTGATCGACAAACTCCTCAACTCAAAAGGGTACAACAGTCATTGGTATAACTATTGGGCTGATTTGCTCCGGGTAAAAAACGTAGGCGATGAATTGCATCATGCGGGGAATTTTTCGGAATGGATTAAGGATGCGGTGCGGCGCAATAAGCCCTACGACCAAATGGCTCATGAATTAGTCAATGCGAGCGGTGAACTGTACAAACCTGGCAATGGCGCCACTGGGTTTTACGCTCGCGAAAAGATGCCGCTCGATCATCTGGCAAACTCAGTCAAGACCTTTATGGGGATGAGTATCGAGTGTGCCCAATGTCACGACCATCCATATGAAGATTGGACGCAACAGGATTTTTATAAATTGGCAGCGTTCAGTTCCAGAACTCATTTACGGGTGGATCCTTTACCTGCGGATGAGAAAAAGTTCTATGCCAAGGACCGCAGTATCTTAAAACAGAAGTCCTTTGATGAGTGGATTGTGTACCGCGAGTCCCTTCGCGTGAAGCATGCCGCGATCTATGGCAATGGCACGGGGTTCATGCGCCTGCCGCATGATTATCAATACGATGATGGCAAACCTCACGAGGTTCTGGCAGCAGATGTTCTATTTGGCAATCTGCCTGAACTGAATTATCGAATAACTAAGGAGAAACTTGAAAAACTTCCCAAGCGAAATTTCGGACCGGAAATCAATTCTCGTAAGTCACTCGCAGATTGGATGACGTCCGCTCGAAATCCTATGTTTGCGAAGGCGACGGTGAATCGATTGTGGCATCGGATTATGGGGACCGAGCTTGTCGGGCAACTCGGCGGTTTGACCCTTGAGGGAATGGGGAATCATCCTGCACTGACCGAGAAGCTGATGGCATGCCTGAAAGGGTCGAAGTATGACACAAAGATCTTTTTGAAGATAATTTTCAATAGCAGAATTTATCAGAGCAAAGCACTGGCATTGACCGCTTCGCCCCCAGCCTATTTTTTGGACGGCCCTGTAGTAAGGCGACTTTCTTCTGAAGTACTCGTCGATTCTTTTTTGAGTTTGAAAACGGAGACCCCGGATAAATTTGTAGCGACTGAATTCAGGTGGGACGGTTTTACGAACTTCTATGAAAAATCCCAGAAAATGAACGTCCAGGATTTTGTCCGGTACTCGATCAAAGGACCTGGTCGAGGTAAGTTTCAACAACGGGAAGAAAGAGAAGCAGCGCAACGAAACGGCGATATGGGACCGCGCGAGCTGTGGCGTGTCTCTACCTTTGGGAGAGACTACGGTCAGCATAGGGTGGCGATGCTAATGGGAAAATCCAATCGAGAATTGATAGACAGTGCTAATCTGGAGCCAGATATTCCGCAGGTTCTATTCATGATGAATGGTCCACTAACGATTCCAAAGGATGGCTTGATTTATCGTAAGATGAACAGTGCCGGAAATCGTGAAGAAAAAATGGCGATTCTCTGGAAATCGGTTTTGGGGCGATTGCCCAAAAAGTCAGAGAAAGCTCTGTTTAAACATGAGCTGGATGATCTGATGTGGGCTTTGCTCAATTCCAATGAATTTCGATTTATTAGGTAAAACGATGAAGCGACGAGAATTTATTTACAATGTGGGAATGGCAGGAATGTCGCTCCCGTTTTTGAATCCTGCGGCTGCTGTGGGTTCGTCGAACGTGCCCAAAGCGAAGTCCGTGATTTATATATTTCTGAGCGGGGGCTTGAGTCAGTATGACAGCTTCAATGTCGAGGTAGACAAAAACGTCTTGGGTAAATCGACGATTATTAACAGCAACGTCGCTGGCATTCGCGTGAGTAATTACTATCCGAGTCTCGCGAAACAGATGGATAAGATTCTTGTGTTGAATAGCATGAAAACCAACCAAGGTGCCCACCCGGCGGGAATCTACAAAATGCTGACGGGATACAATCCTCGCTCCACGGTGACTCATCCCGAATTGGGCGCTTGGGTGAATAAGTGTTTAACGAGTGAGCAGGATAGTCTGCCCAATTTTATAAGTATTGGCAGCAGGGGCGGTGCCGGCTTTTTTCCCGGACAATGGGCGGCACTGCCGGTTAAAGATCCTAATAAAGGGATCGACTTTATTAGGCGAAGTGATTCCATCGGAAATGATACGTTTGCCGAGCGACTCGATATTTTGTCGTCTCTAAATCGGGATTTTGAAACGGACTACAGCACTAAGGAGACCCGGTCTTATATAAATACTTATGCGGGCTCGTTGAAGTTTATGAATTCAAAGGACATTGACGCCTTTGAATTAAAAAAAGAGCATCCAAAAATTGTTGGTTTGTACGATAAAAACAGCTTCAGTCGCAGCTGCCTTTTGGCGGGGCGGCTGGTTGAACGTGGCGTCCGATTCGTGAAAGTCGAGTTGGGTGGCTGGGATTACCATGATGGTATCTATGACAAGATGCCCGCCAATGCAAATAAACTCGATAAAGGTTTGTCGTCTTTGCTGACGCACCTGAGTCAAAAAGGATTGTTGGAATCCACGCTGGTTGTCGTTTCGACTGAGTTTGGTAGGAAGCCTGATGTGAACCCCAACAAGGGTAGGGATCATCATCCCAATGGCTTTACCTGTTTGATGGCGGGAGCGGGTTTGAAAGCCGGAGAGGTCTATGGAACGACCACAACTGACGGGAAAGAGGCAGCAGAAGATATCTTGGAAGTAAACGACTTCAATGCAACCATCGCGTGGCGTCTTGGTATTGAACCGGGGATTGAGGAAAAATCGCCAAGTGGTCGTCCTTTCGACCTGGCAAACAAGGGTGAAGCGCGTCAAGAACTTTTTGGCTGAAGTAACCAGACCTGAAGGGAAATGCGATTGGATGGCCTGCAATTTCAATCGGATGCATCACAGTGGTTTGCATTCAATTGGCTACGTTACAATGGGCTGAATCGAAGTCGGGTTTGCGGACGTTAGAATGAAAGCAATGGTTGGTCGTCCCGATTTGATTAACCCAGAAGTTTATTGATTAATGCAAAGTATGAATCCCAAAAATTGGTCGTCTTTTTGCTGGGGGTTGATTTTGCTCTGGTTGATTCCGGTCTTTTGGGGACATTTAAATTTCATTAAAGACAATATACCTCAGGCAGACGGAGTGGTTGAAATACTTGCTGATGGTTCAGTTGTTGTGAAGTACCCGGGAGCGATAGTTGGCTTTCCTTTACGCTCTATAGAAATTACCGAGTATTCGAATGGAGAAGAGACCCGAGAATACGATGTTTGGCGATGTGTTTTAAACGTGGTTTTAGTCAGCTTAAACCTGATTGGAATCGTTGTAGTCATCCAAAAATCGTCATGGCAATTCTCAATTCGAGCGTTAATGCTATCGACGGCAGTACTTGCGCTATTGATGTTCTTGGCAGAATCTTCGAATTTTAGGTCCGACTTTTTTTTGAAGGCGGCGTATTTCACACCGCTTATAATAGGCGGGATTATTGCTTTGCTAAACCTGCCTTTGCGGAGCCACCGAGAGGACGCAATTGCGCGTACTTTTTAATGGTTTACCTGTGCTGGCTTTGTAGGTAATTGGGTATTAAGA
>JAPOIJ010000165.1 GCA_029979005.1 Planctomycetota bacterium
CTGGTCATCTCCGCCGGAGAATTCAAAAGTGCTGACAATAAAAAATTGGAATGGTCAAAGATTGCAACTTTTGAAGTAACTCTAATCGACGAGACAACTCGTGGCAAAATCGATCTCACGTCTCCCGAGGGACATGCCATCCTCAAACAAATACGCCTGATCGATTAGTCGCCCTGTCCTTGAACAATGGAAATCGCTCATGATGCTTAGACTTTGGATGCTTTTTTTATCAACAATCGTTATCGCTTCGTTACTGACACCATTGCAAGCCAATGAGTCGCCTAACAAGCGGGCGCAACCAAATATTATTTTGATCATGGCGGATGACATCGCCTACGATAACATTGGTTGCTACGGCAGTAAGCACTTTAAAACACCCTGCCTCGACTCGCTTGCCAAAACCGGTGTCAAGTTTAACTTCTGCTACTCCGAACCCGTGTGCACTGCAAGTCGCGTCAAAATCATGACCGGGCGGGATAACATTAGAAACTACACCGTCTTCGGCAAACTTGACCCCAAAGAGCAAACCTTTGGCACGATGATGCGGGATGCAGGTTACGACACGGCAATCGCGGGAAAGTGGCAGCTTCACGGAAATAAAGGCGCGCTCGCACCCGAATGCGGTTTTGATACTTTCTGTCTCTGGAACTACCCCGGAACAGAACGACCGCGATACTGGAATCCAAGCCTTCTTCGCGATGGGAAGAAAGTACCAATTGATGAGAACTCTTACGGTCCAAAAATATGCACGGACTTTCTGATCGAGTTTATCGAGCAAAAACGGGACAAACCATTTTTTGCTTACTATCCGATGCTCTCCGTACACTCTCCGTTTCTCCCAACGCCTGACAGTAAGAATCGAAACCACAAAAATGCGTCCGACAATTACCGAGACATGGTCAGTTATATGGACAAATGCATTCAAAGGCTGGTCGATACCCTTGATAAAAATGGCCTGCGGAACAACACCATTGTTATCTTTACAACCGACAATGGCACGCACACCAGTTTGAGCTATCCATACAACGGTGAAATTCGAAAGGGAGAAAAGGCGTACCCAACCGATGGCGGATGTCACGCGCCTTTAATCGTCAATTGCCCCGGTACAGTCACCTCCGGCTTCGAGACAGATGATCTTGTCGATTTCTCCGACTTCCTCCCTACTCTAGCCGAGGTCGGAAACGCGAAACTGCCTGAGGTGACGCTCGATGGACAAAGTTTTTGGCCACAATGCACCGGCAAACCGAGCAGCCCAAGAGCGTGGGTCTTTCAGTATTACTATCCAAAGAAAAAAGATGCTGCCACCCAGTACGGTGAGGGAAAACCGTACATCATTTGGGCTCAAGATCAGAACTTCAAACTCTACTCACATGGTAAATTCATCGCGGTGAAGGATCGATATGAGACCAATAATATCACGGTTGGCAAAGGCACACTGGCCGCAGAAACCGCACGGCGCAAGCTCCAGGCAGCGATTAACATCATGCCTAAAACCAATAAAAATTTAACGGCAAAGTAATACCAAAAGCAGTTCAGTAATGTAGCGAACCCCTAAACCTAATTGGTCATCAATGCATCGAAAAACAGTGCAACCACATCTTTACACGCTGCTGCTCACCACCACCCTCTTGTTTCTTCCAGCGGAATCGATACTCGGCCAATGGACGCAAATCCCTTTGCCAAATGAGCATCCAGAGGTTTTTGCTTTAGCCATCCACACTAACAATGAATTGGTTATTGGCACCGGTGGCTTGCCCAATTCCAGCACAAACGCGATGGGGATCCTGTGGTCAAATGACCATGGCGACAACATAACGCAACGCAGCACAGGACTGTTGGATACAAGATTCGACCGTTTGTTCCGATCGATTATCAGTCTCGATGGATGGCTTGTTGCAGGAAGTGCAGACGGCGTCTACTTTTCAAACGACAGCGGGAAGAACTGGGAGAAAAGATCAAACGGACTTCCCGTCATTCGGCAAACATCCAAAAAAAGTTCAAACGGCTTGACCTCACTCGGCGGTGCTATTTTTTGTGGAACGCCGGCTGGCGTTTTCAAAACCACGGACAAGGGAAAGACATGGGTTAATTCCAGCAATGGTTTAGCCAACCCCGATGTGCGTGCTTTGACGTGTTTGGAAAAAACACTGGTCGCTTCAACCGATGGGGCTGGCATCTTCATTTCCTCCGATGGAGGCAATCACTGGTCTGCCGCGAACAATGGTATCCCCGCCAACGTTCATTCTAGAGCGATCATTGCAAGTGATAAGGCTCTCTTCGCTGGCACAAATCGTGGCACTTATCGAAGTACCGATCTAGGAAAAACCTGGAGTTCGACTCTAGGCTCAGCCAACGCACGTTCATTTGCAATTGGAAACGGCCTCGTTGCTGCGGGAGCCTTTCGGGGAAGCGGGACCGTTTACATCAGTTCCAATAATGGAGACAACTGGTTCGATGCCAGTGCCAATCTTCCCCGTGGTGGTATCGGAGTCTGGGCGATGGCCATCGATGATAAGTTCATTTACGCCGCGGTCAATCGTCAAGGCTTGTGGCGTTTAGCGATCAAAGATTTTGAAGCTCTGCAAAAAAAAGGAGGGACCGGCTTAGCAAAATCTGCTGCAGGGCAGTTACCGGAAATTTCTGGCAGTCTAGTCATGCAGACTCTCGATAAAAATAAAGATGGGAAGTTATCAACAGCAGAATTAAACCAAGCTTCTCTCGCGCTTGAGACCCTTGATAAAAATCAAGACGGTCAACTCACTCCATCTGAAATGGGACTAAATTTAAATCGGCCAACACCAATGGGAGGCGCGGGTGGTGGACGATCAGGGATGGCCTCCGGGGTTCTTTCGCGCCTAAAGTCAATGGATACCAATGGAGATGGGATCTTAACTAAAGATGAAATCCCGGGGATGATGCGGCGGATTATCGAACGCGCCGACACCAACCTTGACGGAGCACTCGATAACGCAGAAATAGAAGCGTTCACCCAGCAACTGCGTCCGAGCGGACGAAACTAAAAAAGTGGATCAGCCATTTCTGAGTTCATCTCGTTCCAACGAGAAATTAGTTCTGAAAGAATTTCAGGCTGAGCATCTGCGAGATTTGTCTGCTCTGAAATATCTTTGGATAAATCATAAAGTTCCCATTTTGCGCGTCCGGCCTGCAAGCGTTTTCCCATCCTGACAATCTTCCAATCGCCATGCCGCATCGCAGCCTTTCCACCTTGACGCCAAAACAGAGTTTCATGAGGACGACCGCGATTCTTGCCAGTCAAAAACGGCAGTAAATCGACACCTTCCACCTGCTCCGGTACCGTAACGCCAGCACTGTTGGCGACTGCAGTGGCATAAATATCGAACGAGGATACCGGTTGATGATAAACCTTTCCCGCTGGAATTTTACCATTCCACTGCACCATGTAGGGCACGCGAATCGCCCCTTCATACATTTGCCCCTTCTCGCCACGCAATGGAAGATTGCTCGAGGTAAGCTCACGGGTTGGGCCACCATTGTCACTCAGGAAAAAGACTAGCGTATTTTCCTCTAGGCCGGACTTCCGGAGCTGATTCATAACCGCCCCTACGCTGTCATCCATGTTGGCTAACATCGCCGCGAATATTCGACGATGCACATCTTCGATGTGAGCGAATTTCTTCATGTATTTGTCTGCCCCCTGAAGAGGGCTGTGAACCGCGTTGTAAGCCAAATAAAGAAAAAACGGCTTATCATCATGACGATCAATAAAACTAACCGCTTCTCGAGTAAACGCATCGGTTAGGTATTCAGTTTCAACCACCGGTTGGCCGCCGCGAACGATCGGATTATTTGCATCGTAGTCCGGTTCATTACTTTTCATGTGAGTGGAGTAGATCAAGCCCTTTTCACCAACCCAACGGCCTTTACTCCCGTTGGGAAGACTCTTTCGCCGTAGCATGGTGGTCGTGCCTTTCCATGGCGGCGGCACAAAATAATGCCCCTCATGAGTGAACCCAAAAAATTCATCAAAACCATGCCGAAAAGGATGGTAGGCAGCACCTCCACCCTGATGCCACTTGCCGATTAACCCCGTCGTGTAACCAGCATCTTGAAGCGTCTCCGCAATCGTCACCTCTTTAATAGGTAATCCAATCTCAGGCTCCTCATTACGGGCGCCGATTGGGTTAAATTCATATCCAAATCTGGTTGGTGTGCGACCGGTCAACAAGCCAGCCCTCGATGGGCTGCAATTGGGACCGGCCACATACCCCGCCGTGAACCGAACGCCGTTCTCAGCTATCGCATCGATAAAAGGCGTAGGAATTTCCAGATTGCCTTGACAGCCAAGTTCGCCATACCCGAGATCATCAGCAAAAAAAACAATGATGTTTGGGCGCCCATCGTCCGCGAAAAGACTGGCACTCAGAAGCATCGATGGCAAAACGAATAGAGCTCTCAAAAGGTCACAAAACTTCATCAACCAGTTCTCCCAATAATAACTCTAGCCAGCGCTCAAATTTACAGAACATCTAAAAACAATCCAGCATGCTTCAAACTATGTCAACAATACTCTCTGTCTTCATGCCTGATCAAAAGAAAAACTGATCTCTAATCAGCTTTTGCTAATCAGGTGCTATTCGAGACCGAGGCGGTCTTTGATCGATGTCACCATCCACTCCAATTCAGATTTCTCCAGATTATCGAACCACTCAACTTCTTCTTCGATATCCATTCGCGAACGCACCGCTAAGTGACAACTATAGCTGACTCCTCCATCCTCACCGACGCGTTCATGCCTATCAATCTTGACCTTTACACTGTCGATTGTATCTACCTGCCAAGTTTGTTGATTACTACTGAACAGGCCCGCCTCTTCCAACGTCAATTGGCTCTCAGTGACTCTTAACGTTCCCCTGCGAACACCCTCACTTAAATTGTATAGAACAACGCATCCATTCAATAACGTAAACACAACAACAATCACCCACCCCGCTGCGGGGTCACCATCGACTTTCCCGGCAATCAAAGCAGGTACAAGGATTCCAAGAATTAAAACCTCAGCCAACATAAAACCCGCAATAACCAGCTTCGCTGCTTTACTTGTCTTCTTTAAAAAACCGGGCTTAGGAACTCGAATAATTAATTCCTGTCGGGAATCTTCGACAACAAGTTTACTCCCAATCGGCTTTTCAGTACGAGACAACACCTCGGTGGGTCCGACCGCCTGAACTTCGGAACCGAGACTACTGGCTCCCACCCGTTCAGACACAGGTTTCACACCGGTAACTTCCTCAATTTTTAAAGGCAATTCATCGGCAAGCTGATTCACAATATGATCCGGGTAAGCCCGTAACAAATATAATGCCCGCCCATCTTTCCTAACGGCAACCAGACTCGACCGTTCGGCCAAATGCTTGTTTGCCTCAAGCATTTGAGAAAACTCAATCCTAAATCCGCCAAGTTCTTTCAACTTACATTGACAAGTCGACCAAAATAGACCGGCTTTGGTGCTCAATCTGAGGCGCTCATCATCAATTAATATTTTCGTCTTTCCAAACGCAATTAGACTTGCCCATCGCAAAATAAAAACGGCAACCGGCAACGGTAAAAAAAACATAAAGCCCATGAAAATCAAAGGCGCCATGGCAAAGCCTGGGTCCTCGACCACCTCCTTAGGCCCGAGCACTAAAAACAACAAAAAAAACAAAGTCGGCATGCCTACAAGAAGAACAGCAAAGACTGCAGCTAACGCAGCAGGAATTTTTGCAAACGGGCTAAGCAACTGTGGAATCTCGCAGTTGGCGCTACCACCAGCCTGCATCCAAACAACACGATCTGTTTTGTGATTTTGCAGCACTCGTGATCCTATTTCTTTTGCTGCTTCTTCTTGTTTCCACCAAACGACCAACTTGCCGATGGTGAATGTGCCTCTTGCATGTACGCTTCCATCTGTTTCACGATGTCAGGGTGGTCTGCTGCTACATTTTTCATCTCGCCAATATCACTGGTTAAATCATAAAGCTCCGGCGTGGAATTCGGATCTTTCCCGACGTTATTGCGGACACTTTTCCATTTGCCCATTCGCACAGCCTGCTTCCCGCCGCGTTCGTAAAATGCCCAGTACAAATATTCGTGTCGCGGCTGTTCGGAAGTTTTCCCCAGCAGCGCGGGCAGATAACTGATTCCATCGATATTGCTTGGTGATTCCAACTGCGCAATTTCAAGACAAGTCGGCAAGACGTCCCACATTGCAACGGGAATATCTGTTTCCGTTCCGGCTTTAATTTTTCCCGGCCAACGCGCGACAAAGGGAACACGAATCCCTCCTTCGTAAAGATCCCGCTTATGGCCTTTCAATGGACCATTGGAGTTGAAGAACTTTGGATCGTGGCCACCTTCCATGTGCGGACCATTGTCGCTGGTAAACGAGACAATCGTATTGTCATCGATCCCAAGTTCTTTCAATAATGCCATCAATTCGCCAACGTGACGATCCATCCGAGTCATCATTCCCGCAAAAGCCGCAATTGGGTTCTTTACGTCCGGCCCTTTGTATTTGCCAATTTTATTATTGAATTGAGGCCATTTTTCTCGCCAGGGTGCGTGATCTTCTTCCGGTACATGCATGGCAGCATGAGGAATTGTAAAGGGAACGTAAGCAAAGAAGGGTCTGTCTTTATTATCCCGAACAAACTGCAAAAGTTGATCAGAGATTAAATCAGCCGAATATGTTTTTTCATCCAGCATGACTTTCTTGTCATTGTGCCAGAGATGCGTTGGATAAAACGTATGAGCCTGTCGTTGACAATTGTAGCCATAGAACGTGTCAAAATGTTCGACTGGATCGCTTGCGGACCCCGGTGCGCCCAATCCCCACTTTCCAAACATTCCTGTCGTGTAACCCGCTTTTTTCAACAACCTGGGAAGCGTAACGATATTTGCAGGCATCGGCGCCTGGCCTTCAGGCTTAACTTCCCGGTTGCCACGGACGAAGGCGTGGCCGGTGTGCATTCCTGTCATCAACACACAACGAGTCGGTGCACAAACCGTGGAACCCGCGTAATAATTCGTGAAAGTCACGCCTTCTTTCGCGAGACTATCGATATTAGGGGTTTCAAACTTGGTTTGCCCAAAACAGGACAGGTCTCCGTAGCCGAGATCATCTGCCATGATGTAGATAATGTTCGGAAGATTATCGTCGGCTCGAAGCACCGAACCAAACAATCCAATAACCAACGCAAAAATAATTCTCTTCATCAGCTACGCTCCAACCAGTTGCATAAAAAGCCCGTTTGTGAAGCGTCCATCATACAACTTACTTGCGCAACCATCCAATGAGTTTCGCAAGATAAGATGTATTTACCGAACAAACCGAATAGAGCATTAGTTCAAACGACACCGTCTTAAAGAAAGACTAGATCATGCGCGTTTATTTTAGGGCGCGAATAATGTACTTGTGCGCCCCTATGCTGAGTTGAGATTCACCTAGCTCCGCAATGGGCAATTCAATCTCTGCAGAGGAAGAAGTACCATCTACTTTCATATCAAATAATCGAATCTTACGATCTTCGTCAACCAACTCCCACGATGCGGTAATCTTCTTAACCTTAGCATCGGCCGGCGCTAACCAATGGTCTCCGAGCGCGTTCAACATTTCTCCTGCAATTGAAAGTACCTCACTGACGATCTCAGCCGGCAGTGGTTCTCCGCCGCTTGAAATCTCAACCGAAGAATCGCTGAAACGCCATGACAACTCTTCATTGCCAACCTGGCACCATTGGTGATCTGAGCTTTTCAGCCTGTCTGCATCGACTACTTGATAATCATTGCTGGACACCGAGGGCATCTGCCCGGAATTCCCGTCACGACACCCTGAAAAAGTAAACCAAGTTAATAGCAAACAAAAGCAAAACGAAATATTAAAAATCAAACGCCGCATCCCAAGATTCCAATCCACGAACTAACTATACAAAACCGGTCCAAGGCAAACACGGTATTTCTACTCATTCCTCCATCCGATGTCCAATCCGTTCGCTCCTATCAGCAACGAAAAACTTGATCGATCACCCGGAACCCATCTAGATGTTGCGACCAATCAACCCCAAAGCTATTGCTAACTGGCGGTCCTCGTGTATTGGCTGCGGTGCCCATTTCAAAATCAAAAAACCGTGCAGTCAACCGTTTTCACGGCTACAATGATTCGGCCAGTCAGGCACCTTATTCGCTCTCAAGCTCGACGAAACTCCATTGAACTTCAACTCTTAGAAACGTATCGAATGCATCATTTATCAACTCTGGCGATTGCCTGCGCAATGACCGGTTTACTGTGGCTCTGCGATCCGAACTGCGGACATTCAATCCAAGCCGCCGACCCGCCCAACGTCGTCATCATTATGGTTGATGATCTCGGCTACTCTGATATCGGCTGCTATGGTGGAGAAATTGATACTCCCAATCTTGATTCATTGGCCTCGAATGGCCTGCGATTCTCGCAGTTTTACAATACGGCTAAATGCCACTCGTCACGCGTTTCACTCTTAACCGGACAGTACTGCATTGCCGCGGGTGACACAAAAATGGACCATGCGGTCACCACAGCCGAAGTGCTTGGTGACGCTGGATACTTTACGGCCATGACAGGCAAGTGGCACTTAAATAAGCAACCCACCGATTTTGGATTCGACCGGTACTTCGGCCATCTCAGCGGTGCCTGCAATTTCTTCAAAGGAGATAAGACATTTCGGCTCAATGGTGAACCATGGTCAGTTCCCCAGCAAGATTTTTATACGACGGTCGCCGATGTCGACTATGCCCTGAAGTTTCTAAACGAAGCCCGAGCAACCGAACAACCTTGGTATCTCTACATTGCATTTAATGCTCCTCACGCCCCGCTACACGCGCTGCCCGAAGACTACGCAAAATACAAAGGGAAATATAATCAAGGCTGGGATGCCGCGAGAGAGTCCCGCATAAAGAAACAAAAGGCAGTTGGAATTCTTCCAAGTACACTTCAACCGAGTCCTCGCCCCGAACACATTCCTGCATGGCAGGACCTTAAACCGTGGCAACAGAAGTATGAAGCGAATCGAATGACGACATTAGCGGCGATGATTGATCGAGTCGATCAGGAAATTGGTCGATTAATCGATGACCTTAAAACGAATAACGAATTCGATAACACGATGATTCTATTTGTATCGGACAATGGAGCA
>JAPOIJ010000126.1 GCA_029979005.1 Planctomycetota bacterium
AGCTCTCTCTGTTCGCTCAGTATCACAATAGGATCACCCAGCCCAGCCGGTCTCTTCTATTTTGGGCTTTTCTTTTAGAGCGAAAGAGAATTTGAGTCATGAGCTAACAACAATACATCCCAATGGGCGAATTCTATGACAAGCTCGATGAGAGGTACGGCCACTATGACTAACACGGCCAGCTATTCACGCGAAAGACAAATCGCTTTGTGGTCACTGAAAGCCTACGCTCGCAGATCAAAGGCCAGTGTAACTCAGTCCCGGCTCCTTCGTTCGTTTGGTGGCTAAAGACCGGCGAGATACCAGAGCGAGTGGTAAAGGCCAAGGACGGCAATCGACGAAACTTGAAGTTTGACAATCTCGAACTATTCAAGACTGCTGATGAGCGATTCAAGGAGCGTCAGGCTGTTTGGTTTGCTTGGTGTCACAGCAGCGAAGAAGAACGAAAAGAGTGGCTCAAAACTAAGCCTCAGCCATCAGCCCCTAGATGGTTCGAATAGCAGCAAGCACTAACCCTAGCCCCTGTGTGTCTCTTAGCTGAGATATGCAGGTGCTTTTTTTGTGTTAGGTGAGGCTGTAGGCTTTACGGCATGGAAGAAAAACAAAACCCCAACGATTCGGCAGAGCAGGAAATGGTTGAGGAAAGCGACGATAGCTCACGCCCGCGAGGGGATTGGTCTTTTATGATATTTGCTGTTTCGGTCGTTGTGGCGATATATGCAATAATTTATGGTTACTATTGGGCAGCTGGAGTACAAATGCCGGGGTTCGCTCCGAATTAAAAGCCACCCCCATATCGAAAGCCACCCCCCCCACAAATCAACGGCCAGTTAAGCCGTGCACGTACCGTAGCCGACAACTCTGGTAACTACTTTGTTGACTACTCTAGTTTAAGCTTACAGCAAGAGTGGTATGAGAACGGCCAACAGGGGTAAGAAAAAAACTACAAGGACGGGGAACTTCATGGTCTAGAAACCTATTGGCATGAAAACGGCGAGATATGGTTAAAGAAGACTTATAAGAACGGCGTTGAAAATGGCCCGGCAGCCTCATGGTATAAAGATGGGCAGCGAAAAACTAAGTGAGACTTACCACATTGCTTTGAGCGTCAAGCTAATGGCGATGTCTCAACACCTGAAGTCCGGTGACTTGGCAACGGAAATTGAGAAAATCTCTAATTAGAATCAAGGAATGAGAAGCATTATAACCAAAGCACTCCTGAAACTCTCGAAAGAGCGATAGCAGTTGGAGCTTAGTTGACAAACTGATAGACTCGCGAAAAGTATCACCTCCTGTATCACGTAGGTGGCGGTACTTGGAGGTAAGCGGGGATATCAAAAAGCATATAGCGGCCTAGAGGTCGTAAAATCCCGCATATACTCTGCACAAGAAGATTATAGCGAAATTTTTCCGGTACACCTGTTTTGAAAATGCTGTAATGAACCACAATTCAATCTCAATTGAGCCCGTTACCAATCGTTCTCAGGAAAAGGCATTTATCCGTTTTCCATGGAAGTTGTACAAAGGTGATCCAAACTGGATTCCTCCCTTGATTGACAATACTCGGCAGCTACTCAATTACAAGCCTCATGCGTTTTACGACAACGCTGAGATTCAGACCTTCCTGGCAAAGAAGGACGGTGAAATAGTCGGAAGAATCGCGGCAATCATCGACCGTGCTCATAATAATTACCATAAAGAGCAACGGGGAATGTTTGGTTTTTTTGAATCAATTAACGATCAGGAAGTTGCCAATTCGCTATTCGATACAGCAAAGGCTTGGTTTGCTGAACGCGACATTTTTCTAATGAGAGGGCCCGCAAACCCGTCGCAGAATTACGAGTGGGGGATGTTAGTCGAGGGATTTCATACCCCGCCAACATTTATGATGACTTACAACAAGCCCTACTACGGTGAGTTGGTGGAGGGATATGGATTCGTTAAGTCTCAGGATTTGTACGCGTTTTTGGGGCATGTTGATATGCTCAGCGAACTAGATCCTAAATTGATGTTCATTGCCGAAGAGGCGAGGAAGCGTTTTAACGTAGACGTTCGTCCGATTGATAAAAAACGATTTCGTGAAGATGTTGATAACTTTTTAGATATCTACAATGCCGCACTTCCCGGCCAGTGGGGGTTTACCCCCATGTCCGCCGGTGAATTGAAAGCGACTGCAGGTGGACTCAAACAGTTAATCGTTTCAGAGATGACGACGGTTGCAGAGGTTGAAGGGAGACCCGTCGGCGTTGTTTTTGGATTACTTGATTACAATCCAGTCATTAAGAAAATTGACGGACGCCTGTTTCCCTTTGGTTTTTTACGAATATTATTCGGCCGCAAGAAGATTAAGAAAATTAGACTCATCAGTACCAATGTGATCCCGGAATACCAACGTTGGGGACTTGGATTAGTCTTGATGAATCGTTTAGTCCCGGATGTTTTGAAGTGGGGTATTCAGGAGGCAGAATTTTCCTGGGTGCTTGAATCGAACAAGCTTTCGCGGGGAACACTTGAGCGTGGTGGCGTGAAAAGAGACAAAACTTATCGAATATATGACTTTGAGCCGTAGTATTTTCCAGATTCTTTCGGACTTCCTTGTTTGGTAGATCGGGTCGAATCGAATTTAGGTAGAGTTTCGGATTCGCTCGCCGGTCGACCTCGGCCGAGTAGTGTTCCGTTGTTTGAATTGTCGATTTGTTTTGCTGCCCAAGTTAATCTGAATGAACTCAAATCGAGAAGTTGTTATCACCGGTGTCGGCGTTGTTTCGTCGATTGGCGTGGGGATCGAGTCATTTTGGAACTCGCTGGTTTCGGGCGCAAGTGGAGTTTCAGTAAGAGAGCCGTTTGCTGATTCAGATTCTCCATTCAGAATTGCCGCCCCTGTGCGAGGTTTCGATGCCAAGCAGTTCGTGAAACCGAGGAAAGCAATTAAAATTATGTGCGCGCCAATTCAATTTGGTTGCGGCGCGGCAGCGATGGCAATGGATCACGCTGGAATAGATCGAGACGTGATTGATTCTGAAAGGGTAGGGACAGTATTTGGAACGGAAACGTTCTTTGCTGACCCCGCGGAAGTTGCAGATGTTTTTCGAAAGTGTACGGTCGATAAGGACTACCAGCATGATCGTTGGGGTGAATTTGCAGTTCGCGAAATTCAACCGCTCTGGATGTTAAAATATCTGCCGAATATGGCGGCATCTCATATATCGATTGCGCTCGATGCCCGCGGCCCCAGTAATTCTATTTGTCAGGGAGAGGTTTCTGGTCTGCTGGCTCTGATAGAAGCTGCTGATCTGATTCGTCGAAATGCGGTGGATGTTGTGTTGACAGGCGGTACGGGGTCCCAGATGGCGTTAACAGCGATGCTCTGTCGCGGTGCGGAGCAATTGACCCAACAAGTGACGGAGCCGGAAAAGGCTTCTCGACCCTTTGATTTTTCCCGTGATGGAATGGTCGTTGGTGAGGGCGCCGGAGCGTTGGTTTTGGAATCTGCTGAACACGCCAAGGCACGGGGGGCGACTACGTTGGCGACGGTGACCGGATGGTCTCGATCCTATCAAAGCCCGACTAGCGATGAGTTTGATTTTGCAATTGCAGACAATTATCAGGCTGCCCTGCGACACGCGGGGTTGGCAGCTTCATCCGTCGATCTAATCAACGCGAATGCGTCGGGCAGTGTTCGCGGTGACCGGGATGAAGCGGTCGCAATTAACCGCGTTTTCGGCTGTGACGTTCCCGTGGTCGCTCATAAAAGTAATTTTGGAAATACTGGTCCCGGCACATCGATTATCGAGCTGATCGGCGGTGTCCTTGCCAAGCAACACGGGCTTTGTCCGGCGACCATCAATTGTGAAAACATCGATCCGGACTTTCAAATCAATGTTCAGCGTGAGTCGATCCCCTTTAAGCCTGATGTCATCCTGAAATCAAGTTTTTCCTCGACAGGGCAGATTGCCTCCGTTGTTTTCCGATAGTTGCGGTTCACTGAAATTTCCAGCTCAGGAAAGATAGAGAGAAGCAAAAATATAGGTCAAGTGATCAACATTGCGTCGCCATAGCTGAAGAAGCGATACTTTTCCTCAATTGCAGCTTGATAGGCCTGTTGCATTAGTTCGTCACCGCCAAAGGTGCGGATCATCACGAGCAGAGTGCTGCGTGGCAAATGAAAGTTGGTGAGTAATCCATCGACTGATTTAAATTGATACGGTGGGCGAATAAAAAGTTCCGTTTCGCCAGACCAGGGTTTCAACACTCCATCACTTGCTGCGGTTTCAAGGACTCGGACGCTGGTAGTCCCGATTGCGATCACCCTGCCTCCATTTGCTTTTGTTTCTTGGATTCGTGCCACGGATTTTTCGTCGATGGAACCCCGTTCAAAATGCATTTTGTGATCAGCAAGATTGTCAACAGAGACAGGGCGGAATGTTCCAATGCCGACGTGAAGGGTGACCTGGGCAATTTTGATTCCATTGTCGATGAGTTTCGACAAAAGCGGCTTCGTCAAATGTAGTCCGGCAGTGGGAGCGGCAACGGCGCCCGCTTTTTTCGCAAACACCGTCTGATAGTTTTTTAAATCGTCGTCTACCATGTTGCCAGACCGAATATAATTCGGCAAAGGCACACGACCAATGAGTTCAAGCGTGTCCTCGGTGGAGGCGTCAGTCTTTGGGTGAACAACCCAGGAGCCGTCCTCGAGACGGGAGACAAGCTCAAGTTGTAACCGTTCGGTGCCATGTCGATCTTGTAAAGTGATCATCTCACCCGGTTTTGCTTTCCCGCGTGTCTTGCAAAGGACGCGCCAGTTGCCATTGACATCTGCTTCTAAAAATAATCCTTGCCAGCGACCTTTGGTGAGCGTTCGAAACCCAACGAGTTTGGCAGGGACAACCTTGGTGTTATTGAGCACTAAACAATCGCCGGGATTAATCAGTTGGGGGAGATCACGGATGTGGCGATGGTCAATTTCACCATGCTCCCGGTTAACTGTTAATAAGCGGGCGTCTTCGCGATTCTCTAATGGGTTTTGAGCGATTAGCTCTTTAGGTAAATCGTAATCGTAATAATCAGCGAGGTGGAAACGATCGAGATCTGGTTCAGCACTCATAATAAATTCGTTCTAATAATAACGCGTTTTTCGGGATCTAAGTTTTAAGGTTTTTTAGTTCATCGCAGTAGGGCAAACAACAGCGTCGGGGCTTTTTTGTAAAACGGAAAGATGCAAATAAATTGTTCGTTAGGTAGTCGCATTAGGGCTGCAGGATCGCAGTGAACCCTGCGTAAACGGTTTACCTATTTGATACTGACAGGCTGCGATTCGCTCCCTGATGCGACTGGCATTCGAGCAATGCGTGCCCTGAGCCGCCCTTAATGGGGTGGCGGGCTGCAGTTGGGATCGGTATGAGACTGGGGCTTGGCAGCGCAAAGAATTTTTTCAGTCTCAGCCCACCTTGAGTTTCGCGACGGGAGAGCCGTTGCCCTGTTCCCGATTAAATTAAGCGGCTTTTCGAGGAAGTGAAATGATATCTGCCGTTTGGAAATTTACGAGATTTCGAATCTGGTAATTTGTGCGATTTTCGTGAGTGTAATAGATTCTTGCACAGACTTCGCCAATCAAGCCGAGACTGAAAAACTGCACGCTCAGAATTGCGGATAAAATACCCATTAGCAAAAATGGATTGCCGGTCATATCGACTCCGGAAAATAGCTTCATCAACACTGCCGTGGTGCAGGACAGCATTCCGGCGCCGCCAATCCAAAGGCCAAGTTTGCCAAATAGCTTCATTGGGCTTGAGAAGTATTTCAACATATATTTGACGGTAATGAGATCGAGAACGACACGAAAGGTTCTCCCGATTCCATATTTGGTTTCACCAAATTGGCGTGCCCGGTGATTGGTAACGACTTCGACACTCTTTGCTCCAAGTTGATGGGCGAGAATAGGAATGAAACGGTGCATTTCACCATATAATTCAATTTGCTGGGCAATTTCGGAGCGCATCGCCTTCAGCGTGCAACCAAGATCATGTATCGGGAATTCCGTTACTTTGGAAATCAGCCAATTCGCAATTCTCGATGGGATTTTCCGACTCAGGAGTTTGTCTTTGCGATCTTTTCGCCACCCATGTACAAGGTCGTACCCTTCATCGAGCTTGTCCAACATCATCGGGATATCATTGGGGTCATTTTGAAGATCGCCGTCGATGGTAACCAAATAATTCCCTGTCGCATTTTGGATTCCGGCATGCATAGCCGCCGTTTGCCCATAGTTTCTACGAAAGACAACCAATTTTACCCGCGCGTCTTTTTCAGCGACTTGCTCGAGCTTAGCCGTCGTTCCATCGATGCTTCCATCATCGACAAGAACGATTTCAAATGAACGTTGCTGAGATTGCAATGCTTCGAGTAATTCGTGATACATCAAATCGACATTATCGATTTCGTTGTAAACAGGAACGATGACAGAAACGATTGGCAATGGGGTTTGATTCATGGCATTGCAGATAAATGATTTGGTGACGCCGGAGGTTAAGCAATCTGCCTTTTTTTTACAATGTCGTTCCTCTTATTGAGATTTTGTAACGCTGAAAACTACCTTCCTTGCTGGTGCTAGCACATGGGTCGTCTTGTTGATTTGACTCGGATTCCTTAATCAAGTCTTTCTGAATGGTAGGTTCTTTTAGGCTAACTGGTTTCCGAGGGGTATCGTTATGAAGGTCTTGGTTTTCGTTGGGATTGCAATCTTGGGATATTCTGTTGATGTGTCCGCCATGGTGCAGGAGCCAGTTATTCAAAAGCCAGTTGCTGAGGATTCAGAATCCGAACCAGCTTCAACGACTTCGCTGACACCTGCGAAACCTGTTAAATCGAGAACCATGAAAATGGGTTATCGATTAGAGGGGTGGAAGACACTTCATGCCAATACGTCAGAAGAGGCCGAGCAGTCGATGGCGACCCTTGAGAAAATTGGTTGTGAGGTCAAAACTCAAAAGCACGGCAACCACATTGATGTAATTTATCGCTGCGTTGATTGGCGATCGATGAAATTGTCAAGTTCCAACTTGGTAGGGCAATGGTCGCAATGGTGTCGGGATCGCGGAATGGAAACAGTTTTATTGAATCCTTCGCCAGAAACTAAGCAACCCACCGTTCGTTTTCGCAAGGTAGATTCCCGGACCGTGCACTTGCATGACGAAGCCAAAGCCAAACAAATCGTCAATACGCTCAGGATGATTGGCTGTGAAGTGACGACGAACAGCCATGGTAATCATCTAGACGCCACGTTTTCATGTCCGGAATGGCTGACCATTGAACTGGAGGACGAGCCACAGGCGCACGCATGGCAAAATTGGTTAAATAACAGCGGTTTTGAGACACAACATACGCACGTTAAGAAACCGCTGAATTAAAACACTGGAGCGGAATTTTATGCTGCCGACCAATGAGAAAGGTATTCATGCTGCTTCAACGATCGCTGGACGACCGTTAGCCATGCATGCGCGAACCGATCTCACTATTCAGCGTCAGCAATTTCAAGGACGCGATTGTGTTGTAATCAAAGATCCTTTAACGATGAAGTATTATCGTTTCGAAGAAGAAGAGTATATGCTGTTCAAGCTGCTGGATGGTATGAACAGTCTGGAGACGGTGAAGGCCGAGTTTAATGCGAGGTTTTCCCCGCAAAAGATTACGATTCAGGAGATCTTCCAATTCATTGGTATGCTTCATCGTAACTCGCTGTTAATTTCTGAATCACCCAATCAAGGATATGAGCTTTCCAGACGCTGGCGAGACCATAGAAGGCAGGAGAGATTTCAATCGTTAACCAATGTGCTGGCGATTCGTTATCGCGGTTTTGATCCAGATAAGTTGCTTGGGTGGCTCAATGGCTACATCGGTTGGTTTTTTTCAATACCAGCTTTGGTTGGAACTTTGTTCTTGTGGTTGGCCGCTCTAGCCCTCGTTTTCACCCAATTCGAAACATTTCAGAACAAGCTGCCTTCGTTTGAAAGTTTTTTCGATTCCAGTAATTGGATTTGGTTAGCGCTGGTATTAGCCATTACCAAAGTTCTTCATGAGTTTGGTCATGGGTTAGCTTGCAAACGTTATGGCGGAGAGTGCCATGAAATGGGATTGATGTTACTTGTATTGACTCCGTGTCTTTATGTAAATGTAAGCGATTCGTGGTTGCTACCTAATAAGTGGAAGCGGGCGATGATTGCGGCCGCTGGAATTTATGTTGAATTGATTTTGGCGTCACTTGCGGTATTTGTATGGTGGTTTAGTCATCCTGGACTAGTGAACCAACTGGCGCTGAATGTCGTTTTCATTTGTTCGGTAAGCACCGTCTTGTTTAATGCGAATCCGTTGCTTCGATACGATGGCTATTACGTTCTTTCTGATCTCACTGAGATTCCCAATCTTCGTGCTAAGGCAACTACTATTTTGCAGCGAACCTGTGGAGCAATTTTTCTGGGGATGAAAACACGGTCGGATCCTTTTTTACCAAAACGCAAGCAATGGTTCTTTGCAGTTTACAGCGTTTCGGCTGCGCTGTATCGATGGCTAATCACCTTTTCGATTTTCTGGTTTGTCTATCGCTTGCTTGAGCCTTATGGATTTAAACTGATTGGGCAATTGATTGCGCTTTCGGCAATTTATGGGTTAGTGGGGATTCCTTTGATAAACCTTATTCGTTTCTTTGTTGTTCCAGGGAGATTAGGAGTGGTCAAACGAGCAAATGTCGTTGCTTCTGCGATTGGCATTGGAGTTGTTTTACTCGGTGTACTTGCCTGTCCATTGCCACATTACGTTCATTGCAAGTTCTATGTCCAGCCACGGGACGCGAGGAATATCTATGTCGATGTTGCGGGGATGCTTAGCGCGGTAGATGTTGAACCAAATGTTTATGTTCAAGAAGGTCAGCGAATAATAGAGCTAACTAGTAAACAGCTCGACGTACAATTAGCAGGGATGAAGACTCAATTGGCTGCTTCGTATGTTCGTTTAGAAAATATTCGGCAATCAGAAGTTCTGGACGCCTCATTTTCTCAGGGGCGCCAGTCCGCAGAGGTCGCGGTTCGCGCTTCCAACGCAAGTTACGAACGGAAGTTGATGGATCGTGAGCGACTGTCCATACGTGCTCCAGCTTCCGGTTATCTTATCGCTGCTCCGAGAGTCCGGCCCCGGGAACATGAACTAGAGACACTTGACAACTGGAACGGTACGCCTCTGGAGAGAAAGAATATTGGCGCCTTTCTTAATTCCGGAACCTTGGTCGGCCAGGTTGTCCCTGACTTGGAAAAAATGGAAGCTGTTTTAGTGGTTGATCAATCAGAAATCGAGTTCCTTCAACAGCAGCAAAAAGTTGAGTTATGTTTAAATCAAATTCCCGGAACCATTTTTCACTCGTCGACTGAACGGATTTCGCCAAGCGAGCTAGTAGAATTGCCTCCGTCACTCTCCGGAAAACATGGTGGTAGTATTGTCACCGAAACTGATAGTGAAGGTCGGTTAGTTCCAGTGAGTACGAAATATCGTGTTAGTGTTCCACTTGCCAATCCGGATCGTACGATACTGCCGGGAAGCACTGGCCATGCCAAGGTACGTGTTGGTTCTAAGACGATCGGTCAGCGATTCATTCGGCTTCTTAATGAGACGTTTCAGTTTGAATTGTAGTGGGTAGTTTCCCCATGGTGTTTGTAAGTTAAAGATCACTCAAGCTGAACGATTGAGCGAAAGTATCGTGAATTTCGGTTCCAAACACCGCATGCAAAGTTGCACTTTGCGAGACACGGCTAAGGCGGCTAGTTGCTTAATTGTCCAAAATGATTCATAATTACGCACTATTACGGCGTGTCTCTCGGTGAGACAGGTCGTAATCTTTTTTAATTTGGTAGTATCAAGTTGGATACAGTGAGCAGGAGAGATCAAAGTGGAACGCGTCCCCATGACCCAAGAAGCCTACAATAAGCGTAAGGCTGAAATTGATGAGATGGAAAACGTGCAAATGCCTGCAATTGCCGAAAAAATTGCGGAAGCTCGCGCAGAAGGTGATTTGAAAGAGAATGCTGAGTATCATGCGCAGCGCGAAAATCAATCACATTTGCACCGTAAGATTTCCGAATTGAAATCTCGTTTGGCTCGCGCTCAAATTGTTGATCCCAACCAGATTCCAAAAGACAAGGTCGCGTTTGGAGCAACCGTTAAAGTGCTGGACGTCGATCTTGACGACGAAGAAGAAATCACACTTGTCGGTGACGGTGATGAAGACTACGACGCTGGAAAATATTTAATCACCAGTCCGATTGGCAGGGGGTTGTTGGGGAAGAAAGTCGGCGATATTGCAGACATCGAAGTGCCCAAGGGGACTCTACAGTTCAAAGTCCTTGAAATCACCTACGATTAAGTATATTTCCCCATTCTCCGAGGCACTGTTCAATAAAGAGATGCCTCGGAGGATTTCAGTTGGCAGTGGCGGCCATTCGCGGCCTTTCTCAAAAACCGTGCCATTCGGGGGCGGTTTTCAGCTTACCCTGCTTTACAAATCGGAAGACTCGACCAGTCTTGGCCCGCTCGACGAATGCTAGCGATCAATATCCGGTCTAGTCCCGCTCTAAGCCGCGTCGATGAAGACGATGGACGACCGCGCCATGTGTGGTCTGAATTGGTTTTCAATCCACTAGATGCCAGAGATTGACTCCCCCACGTTGCACGAGATGGGGTGTTGTCTGGTTTCCGCAACCCAGAGCCGAACAGATGTTCGTGCGGACTAACGTACTATGAATGAAAAATTTCAGCAGCATTCGTATTGGCGAATCTATCTGCAACTGATCATTGGAATCGCATTAAGTTTTGCTTCGCCCGGTTTCGGTTTCGCGCAAACCGCTCAGATCGATTACGCGGTTGCAGCAAATCATTACACCCAGGAGAGCTGGGAAGAAGCGATCGAAGCATTCGGCCAGCTCGTACAAGAGTATCCCGGATCCGAAGAGGCCGTGACGGGCAAGTTCTTTATTGCTGAAATCTTAATGAAGCAACAGGACTATCAAAGTGCATTCCGGGCGTATCAAAATTTCATTCAGGAGTATCCGGGTAATGCTTATCGGTCGCGTGCGACCTTCCGATTGGGCGAATCGGCGTATCGTTTGTCAAATTATGATGTGGCTATTCGTTCGCTTGAGGATTTTATTCTCAACCACGCACAGCACGACCTAAACGAGTACGCACTTGCCTATTTGGGTGAAATTCGGCTGATTAAAGAGGAGCCCCAGCTTGCCAAGCGGGCGTTCGAGACCGCCTTGCGAATCTATCCAGCCAGTACGATGTCAAACAATTGCAGGCTTGGTTTGGCGAAGGCTCTCCAAGTGCTGGGCCATGAGGAAGATGCTGTTAAGTTCTATCAATTTTTGATTTCCCAGAACTGTGACGGATTGTTGGCTGATTGTAATTTGCAATTGGGGATCATTTACCTGGGAAGACGCGAGTTTGATGATGCAAAAAAGAGCTTTCGAAAAGCCATACGGCTGGCAGAAACGGATCCATTTCGAGTGGAGGCGACTTATTGGCTTGCGAGAAGTCACAATGAATTGAGCCAATACTCTGAGGCCTTGGTTCTTCTCAAAGACGTTTATGAGAGTGAATGCCAAGAACGGGTGAAGGTTGCAATTTGGTTTGATGGTGCAATCGCGGCTGATCGAATTAACCAGTCAGAGCTTTCAAAAACATGGTTAAAAAAGATATGGGAAAGTTATCCTCAGAATCCACTTGCCGACGATGCCATGCGACAATCGCTTGAGATCGATGTCAGAGGTAAGGATACAGCTTCAGCACTTCGACTGATTGATACATTTTGTGTTGCCTACAAAGACAGTCAATTAATGCCAGAGGTTTTAGAGCTTGAGGGGCGAATCCATTACTCCGCGGAGGAGTATCAGACCGCAATCAACGTCTTTCGGGATTTGTTGGAAAACTATTCAGGAAGTGCCGTTCGCGATTCAAATTGGCGTTATCTCAAGGCGCTGGCTCACATCGGCGTAGAGGAATTTGAATACTCGAACAATGAGCTCTCCAAAATTTCACTCGATGGAATGCAAGAGGAGCTAATTCCAAAGTATCAAATTGCGCGTGCGACCACGCTTTATGGTTTGGGGAAATTCGCTGAAGCAGTGCCTCATTATCGCGAATATCTCAAACTGGAAAAAACGGGGCCTGAAGCCAATCGTGCGATAGCTGAGTTGGCAATTTGCCTTGTTGAGAACGGGCAGTGGGCGGAGGCTAAGTCTCAAGTTGACATGCTTCAAATGCAATCCTCTGGTGAAGTAATTTTCGAAACAACTCTCGCCTTTGTCGCCGAGAAGTCATATTCTGCTGGAGAAGTTGAGTTTGCTGAGACGTGGTTTACGTTGATGATTCAAGATGGGATGAAGCATGAGACGGTTGCCCGTGGGCTCTCCGGACTCGCTTGGCTAAAGATGAAGTCCGAGAAATCGGAAGAAGCCAATCTCATTTTTGAGCGATTGCTGACCGAATTCCCGGATAGTAAATTCGGACTCGAAGCAGCTTTGGCGCGTGGGAAATATTGCGAAGATAATTCTGAATTCGAAGAGGCCTCCAAAATTTATGATTTAGTGATTCGCGAACATAGCGAATCCAGTATGGGCGATCTCGCGCGGCTTCGCAAAGCCTATGCGTTGCAGCAAATGGGTACGGTTGCTGATTTAGAAGAAGCTGAGGCACTTCTTGAGCATTGTTTGCAATCTGATCAGGCTTCCAGCGATCATGATGAATCGCTTTATCTGTTGGCTTGGATTCTTGTCGATCTCAACCGAGTTGAAGAGGGGCAGGCTGCCTTCGAAGAGATCGCCAATGAACATCCCCATAGTAAATATTGGTCTGATTCGGCCTATCGTGTGGCACTTTCGTGTTTCAAGGAACGGGAATTTGATTCTGCTCAAAAACTGGTTTCACAACTCGTCAAGACAGAAGAAATTGAAGATGAGTTGCTTTCAAAGGTCATGTCGCTGTATGCAGAATTAACCCTGAACGAGGGGAATTGGGAAGGCTTTACAGAATCGATACGTTTAGTTGAAGCAGAATTAAAGAAGGCGGACGATAAACCACTTGCCTATGCAAAAACCCAGTATTGGCTCGCAGAGTCACTCTATCGACAGAAGAAATATGACGAATCGCTTGCGCAGTTCAACAGTTTGAACTTAACCGGTCCAGCGATGCAATCAGGTTTAAAGCCTTGGGTGGTGTTGCGTCGTGCTCAGTGTTTAGGCTTCCTGGATCGCTGGGTTGAAGCGGGGGAACTGGCGAAACAATCCAAGGAAGAATTTCCAAAATTCAAAGTGGCGTATGAGTTTGATTTTTTAATTGGACGCCGACTAGAGGATGACGGGCGTTTATCAGATGCTCGTTCCATTTATGAATCTCTTGTCGCATCGGAAGATTGTGGGTCTACGGAGACTGCGGCGATGGCCCAATGGCGGATTGGCGAAACGTATTTTCATCAGGAAGAATATGCCAAAGCTGTGCGGGCCTACCATAAAGTTGACTCTTTGTTCGCGTACAGATACTGGCGAGGGGCAGCATTATTACAGGCGGGGAAGTGTCAAGAGTTACTAGGAAATAAGCGACAGGCGGTAAAGTTATATACGCGTTTGTTAGATGGGTTCCCCGAATCCGAATTTTCGACGAACGCAAAAAAAAGACTAGCCGCAATGGACGATGGTCCAGGTCAAAAAAATGCAGATGTAGCTGAGCAACTAAAAACAACCAGCGACCGGTAATCAGTGCGAGTGGAATTTACCAGCCTTGGAAATTGATTGGCATTGCTAACGACGTGTTGGTTAAAACTAGAGTGAGAGATAAAGATGATATTATGTTCCGGTTCTTTGCCACGAAGATTACTCTTAAGAGTCAGTCTTTTCGTGACGCTTCTCGCGATAGTCACGTCGTGCGATCTCCTGGCACAAGAGGTTAGCAGTGGATTTGAAATGCCTTCAACCGAAATTGAATCGACTGGATCGGACAGCCAGGTGGATTCAACTCTGGAGCCAGAATCCTCAAGTCAGGTGATCTCTGGAACGCGCCGGCTAACCGATATTGTGAAGAGCGGCGGCCCGCTCATGATTCCAATTGGTATCTGTTCTTTCATTCTTGTCGTTTTTATTTTCGAACGGTTTATTGGGCTTCGGAGAGGAAGGATCATTCCTGGACCGTTTACCAAGCGGTTTCTCGAGCAATTGAGAGACGGTGATCTTGATCG
>JAPOIJ010000137.1 GCA_029979005.1 Planctomycetota bacterium
CGATCTTCAAAATGACCCTCTGGAGGAGACCAATCTAGCTAATTTGGAGGATTCAAAGGACGTTATCGATCGGATGCGAAGGAATCTAATTCGGGTTGAAAAAGAGGCGTCAGCCAAAAAACGATAATCAGGTCAGAGAAAATCGCTAAGCAATCTACGGTTCTTTATAGGGTTCATTGGATCTTCCATGCTCTTGGTGTCGAGTCGTCTGAGAGTCCTTGTAATGGGTGGCCGAAATTCGGTTGCGAGGACCCGCTCAAAAGAACGAATCAACGATTTATTGAGATAGGAAACATCTTTGGATCATTTTGTGGCGAAGACGGCTAGTTTTTCGTAGTATGAATTCGCTCAATGAACATTTGACCATACACCCGTGCATTCATTGGGGACGTGAGTCAGAAACGCTGTTGTCCGACTTAGTCAAATTGATTTCTAAAAATTTACCATCAAACGTGTTTTCCTCAGGGAATTACAGATATGAAGTTTTTACTCAGTATTGCTGTGGCTTTGGTTTGCTCACTTCCGGTTCTCGCTGAAAACGGAGATGAGAAAAAGGGGTTTAATGGGCTTTACATGGGGCATAGCTTTTTCAAGCCGAGCGCTGAGCAGCTTGAGAAGATAATGTCCGATGCAGATGATACCAATCATCGTCAGGTGACTGTCTTCGCAGGTGGTGCAAATGGCTCACCGGGGCGACTATGGAAAAATGAGAAAAAGCGGGCCGAAGCTCAAAAACATTTGGACACCAAGAAGATCGACCTTGTCGTGATGACTTATTTTTCTCCATTGGATAGTTCGGTCGAACACTATAGCCGGTGGATTGACTATGCGATTTCAAAAAACGCGAATACGACCTTTATGGTGACGATTCCGTGGGGCACCCAGCTGTTTAAGGCAAGCGAAAAAGAAATTAGTGTACTTAAAAATTTAAGTGTCGGTTTTAAAGATACGGTGATTAAAGAGCTTCGCGATAAGTATCCCGATAACAAAATTTTATTCTGCCCATACGGCTTGGGAACCTATGAATTAATAGAGCGATTTCGTAAAGACGAATTGCCGGGGGTGAAACACGTATTGAATAAGAATCGTTGGGAAAGAAAGCAGCCAAAGTCAAAGCACGAGCAACTGCTGCGTGATGAACTGGGGCATCCCAATGAACTGGTTGCTAAGCTTGGTGCCTTGCTATGGTTGCAAACGCTTTACAACTATGACTTAGGAGAATTCAAGCAACAAAAAGTCTCTGGTTTGCCGAAGATTGATGTCAACGAAATTGCTTCAGTGGTTGCAGAGAAAATTAAACCACTCAATGCCGTGTATGAAAAAGAGCTAGTAAAAATGCCCTGACCTTTGGGAATGGCAAAGGCCTCTCTTCGAAATTTTCTTGGGCGAATGTTGCGTGATTTATTGAGAGAGTCAGTAGTCGACCGTTCGGTAAGCTCGTTTAATTTCGTTACCTGTTTGAACATTGATCGGTAAATGCCGATGTCTAATTGTCCCTTTGCCCCTAGTTTTAGACGTTAAATCAGGGTTGTGAGGAGTTGGGTTTACTCCGTGTTGTTCTTTTGGCAGAGTTATTGAATATGCTTGCGCAAAGTAGAAACGGGTGTGTTCCATTCTTGAGCCATTAAATGGGATAGCTGCTCTTTATCTTTCGATCTGTGGACGGATCCGATGCCTTCTTGCGGGCGGCGTGTGCAAGTTTGTGTTTTGATTTCATGCCAATGTCGCCGAAATAAGTCCTGGATGGCAGTTTGCAATTTCTGGTAGGTCGTTGCTAGAGTTTCGTTGTGGCTGTCGAATTTTACTTCTTTCTGGACGATGATATCGCCAGTGTCGATTCCGGGGTCCAGGTAATGAATGGTTACCCCTTTGGGTGTGCCGTCTACAAAGCTCCATAGATTAGGGTCGGCGCCTCGGTTCCAT
The DNA here is from genome assembly GCA_029979005.1 of Planctomycetota bacterium. Taxonomy (GTDB): domain Bacteria; phylum Planctomycetota; class Planctomycetia; order Pirellulales; family Pirellulaceae; genus Mariniblastus. The sequence continues at coordinate 1,924 of JAPOIJ010000137.1, forward strand.
GGTAGATAGGAGATGTGGAGATTTATTGCTCGATTCGGCAATTGGTCCAGAATGTCTTTGGCGATGATATGGCGGTAACCATAGCTGACTAGGAAAACAACTTTGTTGTGCTGAATGAAAGGAGGGGTGATTCTTTCATCGGTCTGAAGAACGGTTTCTCCTATGGACGATAACCATTTCAAGGTAGGTGAATTTGCATCCCCTAAGAATAAGATATTTCCATCACTGGTTTTGTTCATAATTATTGAAGGTAATGTGAATCCGTTGGGCGAGGGCGTTCGGATTAGCTCGTCTAAATTTTGGGATGAATGTCACCATTATAGAAAGGATGATCTTCACAGAGTCGTCTGTAAATGGATTCGTCATCCCCCGGCTGGATTCCTTTAAACGTTTTTCTAAACGCAGAAAGAGAATTGGCTTCACCTGATTTTTGTTGGTCGTTTGGTTCCGTTATTGAACCGATTACGTCCGTCTTATATCTAGGACCGAAAACGAATTGAAAAATCTCACGTGTTCGATTGACATGGTAATCGCTGGTGACGATTAGAAAGTCGCTCCATCTTTTTTGCGAATTTGCGATTTGTTTGGAATAAAACGCATCGCCAACTGTATCCCTCGATTGGTTTGCCCTCAGGATCGAATGGGAAGTTACCTTGCCGGATTCAATTGCGTAGTCGGCCAGGGCTTGAGAAATAGCGATCGTTGAGTCTTTACGATAGTCCCATCCGCAAGTAATCAGAAAGGGTGCGGCACCTTCGGCAAAGTGGTCGATGGCTAGTTCCACTCGATTAGTTGACTCTTGATTGAGCTTTCCGTCTTGGGACATTAAATTTCCAAGAACGATGATGGCTGAGTATTTCAACTTTTCAACTTCCTACTGACTATTCAATGTCCCATGATCGTGTGCAATGTTTTTGGATTCTCTGCGGTTAGGCTTAGGTGCAAATTTTGCCCTTCTGTTTGTAACCCATCACCGTCGATTATACGTTACGCTCTCGAACGGCAAACAGTATGAGATGTGTAATTTTCCGCGGAAGAAATCGTTGATTAGCTGGCGAAGAGAAGATTCGGTTCCCGAATTTTTGAGGTACTAATCGGGCTTAGTTTACGTGGCTTCGCGTTCTTCTCCTAAGAGATTGCTAAATCGTGCTTTGATTTTGATTACGAATGATCGGTTCACCCGACTTATTGAAGCCATTCAAAAGATTTTGATAAATTGCGAATTCGTGCTCTTACGGACGCAGCTGAGTCGGTTTGAGCCCGGTTAAGCGTTTTGCATACGTCGGTTCGCAGTTCGCTATTTTGATCGGCAAGGATCGCTAGGCCGTTGTAGGCCCAGGCGCGTAACAATTTGTTTTCGCTTTGAATGGTTTGCCTCAAATCTTTATGCAGAACGTCATATTGATTTGCGGGTATGTTGAGGTTGGAAAGAATTTGGAGAATATGCAGTTTGGCTTCCCAGTGACTCAAGTTGCCTAGTAGATTTATCAGTGCGGTTGTCTGCGGTTGCGAAAATTTTACGCTTTCTTCGTTGAGATTCTTTATTAACCAGGTTGCCGCTGACTGAATTTTTGTGTCCTCGTGTTGGGCGAAAACGATTAACTCTGGGATCTTTCCTTTGTGATGGATCAACTCTTTTGAAATTTTTTCGAGGGGAGCAGTATGCTTGCCGTCAAATTTCCTGAGTTCTTTGATTAGGTTCATACTTGATTTAATAAATACAAAGAAGAATTATTGCTTTGACGATCATAAAAAAGATTTAATCGGGAAATCCGTTGCCGACAGAAGGCATCCATCCCAAAAACTAGGGATTGAGGTTGATTGTTTACTCTCGGATTTCATTTTGTCGCAATTCGGAACGAAGCTCTCCATTAACTTTCACCGTGTCATCTTTATCAATGACTACCTTGTCCCCAACTCGAAGTGTTCCCATATTTTTTTCACAAAAGGTAAATTCAACGACGGTTTCATTGACGGCGTTAAGATTCAGGGTGCGGTCGTTTCCCAAGTTAAGAACAATATTGTGTTTGGATTTGCTTGGATCGGTAAAACTTGCCCTCATATCCGTTGAGTTGGAAACTCCTTCAATATTTCCGTGGACGTTGAAATCAATACTAAGGATACGCGCGGTAAGTAAATCTGGCGTGGTTTCAATAAAATCAGAGTCAGTGGGCGGAAGCGGGATAGATCCCTGCTGGTTACATCCGGATGAAAACAAAATTAACGAGATGTATAAAAGGTAACGCACGTTTTGCATGGCAACTCCTCCGCAATATTCCCATCAAATTAAATATCAGCTCTTAGATCTCCCCTGTATTTCTATTTCTGTATTCGCTAGGCAGGAAAGAATATCGAGAATTTCGTGTGTTGTTTTTCGAGTATTTTTCGGTTTGAATCAATTAGCGAGTTATGGGTTCCGTTGGAATCAACCGCGTTTAGGTTAATGGAAATGTAAGGTGCGTTAAAATTGATTATTTCAATTGAGCGCGCAAGTTTTTCAGTCGATTCACGATTTCAGGATTCTGCTTAGATCTATCATTCTTCTCACCAGGATCTTCATCAAGGTTTGCCAGGAATAGCCCCTTTTCACTTGTTAATTTCCATTTGCCATTTCGAACTGCCCATCGGTTTTTCCCCATCTGCCAGTGTAATGTCTCGTGTGGCGATTCCACCTTTGCTGACTGAATGATGGGAACTAAGCTTTTGCCGTTGATTTGTTGTTTCGGGGGTTTAATTTGACAGAGCTCCGCGAGTGTAGGTAGCCAGTCACAGCCGTGTGCCATTTGCTCTCGAACGACACCTTCAGGAAGATGTCCTGGCCAAGAAATAATTGCGGGCAGACGAATTCCACCTTCGAAAAGGCTAAATTTTTCGCCTCGATACGGGCCTGCACTGCCCCCACCCCCGTGGGCACGGGCTTCGATTGAATGGCCATTGTCTGATTGGTAAACGACAATGGTGTTATCGCGAATCCCTTCCTCATTGAGTACTTTCAAAAGAATCTCTAATCGGGCGTCGAGTGTTGACAGAAACGCGGCATACAAGTTTCGCGGGTAGGGCAAGTCGTTGTAATATTCGATCCATTTCTTGTCGCCTTGATAGGGGTAATGCGGCAGGTTAAAAGCGAAATAGAGGAAAAACGGCTGATCTCGTTTTTGTTCTATGAACTGAGTTGCCTTCTCTACCATTAGGTCTGGAAAGTACTCCCCCGGCAATCTTACACGCTGGTTGTTTTCCCAAAGGTCATGCCGATTGGGACCATTCCAATAAAAAAAATGAGTGAAGTTGTCGATACATCCCCCCATGTGGCCAAAGGAGTAATCGAAGCCTTGATCCAAGGGTTTACTGCCCGGAGTTATACCGAGGTGCCACTTGCCGATGTGACCGGTAGCGTAACCCGCGGCTTTAAACATTTCTGCCATGGTCGTTTGTTGAGCAAAGACTCCGGGTTTCCCGTCGATTTCCTTTAGGTTCTCAATAGCTTCACTGGGTGGACCTCCAGCATTCCCTTCGTATCCGGCAAGCCATGGATATCGGCCGGTAAGCATCCCCGCGCGGCTAGCCGAGCAAACAGGAGCCGGTGAGTAGAACTGAGTGAACCGAACGCCACGATCTGCGAGGCTGTCAATGCCAGGTGTTAATAGGTCTTTCGATCCATAGCAGTTGGCATCGACGGAACCCTGATCGTCAGCATAAATCACAATCACGTTGGGTCGCTGGGGCATGCCGGACGCTTGGCATGCGAATAAGGAAAGGAAGCAGAAGAATAAGCAGCAAACACACGCCTTCACAGTATTTCTCCCGTAGGGGCGAAGCGACGAATTTGTTGGATAGAAAATATCTCGGTGGATCATTAATGCAATCCGCTTATACCACCGGGCAGGTAAACACGGAAAGGATAAATCAACGTCAACACACCAAAATAGAACAACCTGTCTATCGACTGTCAAAAATCTTTTCAATAGTTTCAAGGCTATCCAGTGGTTTAGACACATTGGCGCGTGGGCAAGGGGCTTAGACGATGCCTGGCTGTTCTTCCGATGTTTGCAAATTTGGTCAAGAACACTTTGGTAGCTAGTTATTTTGTGTAATAAAGCCTAATGCGGCGGCTTCGCGATACACCAACAGTAAGGTTGCTAAAGATCAGCAATTTGAACCATTTCTTTATCCGGATGATTACGAGCTGTACGCTTTACAAACTGATCCATTTGAATTCAATAATCTAGCAGAGTCAGGTGACCATCAACCAAAAAAGTCGATTTGTCAAATTCGATGCGGCAGTTCCAAAACGCCATCAACGCTCCATTTGCCGATCAGACAAATTTAGATTTTTTGGAAGACGAACAATTGTCTCATCAAAAAATAAACTAACGTAAAAAAGCCGGTTTCCAAAAGGCCTCATTTGGAGCTTTTTAGAGATGCAAATTTGGACGCTGGCGATAACAACGAGGTAAAGAGACCCAATAAAAATAACTGAGAAACAACGGCAAATCGAATAATTTGGAAAGTGAGTGGCTTAAATTAAAAAGGCCGTTCCCCACTTTCTTTAGTTGGAAGCAAACATTCCATTCCCACGGTACAAGCAACAAGTGATTGCTATTTGTATCGTTTTGTAAAACCATAGTGTTTTACTTGTCTAATTGGATTCGTTTCCTAAGATGCAATTAGATCCCACCTAAAATCCCTAACTCTGTATAGGACTTCCATTGCCAATTGAAGTTCCTACTACGTGTTAATCAGTTGCCTCGCCTGTCATTGAAAGTGTTAATCATGCGCAATCAATTGCTTATTTTCTTTCTGATCTCGTTGATGTGCTCGCTTCCACAGGCAAAGGCTCAGATCCATCCTTTCGGAAGCCATCATGAAACTTATGCGTCGGGGACTTTATTTCCTAATCAATATTCTCAAGCTCAAATCGATGGGTTTGTTAGCGATTACTATGACCAATGGAAATCAGATTGGTTGCGAACGGATCCGGGAGGAAACGGTTATCGTGTTGTTATGGATGCGGCAGGACGTACGACTTCGGAATCGCAGGGTTACGGAATGATTATTGTTCCGAATATGGCGGGACACGACGCGGAGGCGCAGACAATTTTTGATGGTCTTTATACTTATTCCCGCGCACACCCCAGTGAGGGTAACCCGAAATTGATGGACTGGGCGCAGCCTGATGCGACGGGCAACCGTAGTGCGTTTGATGGAGATGCCGATATCGCTTATGGCTTATTGTTGGCGGACAAACAATGGGGAAGTAATGGGCGAATTAATTATGCCGAAGAGGCGAAATCAATTATCGAGGCGATCCACTCTTCCACGATCGGCTCAGACAGCAATCTGCCGATGTTAGGCGATTGGGTTAATCCGAACGGCTCAGGTTCCTATAATCAATGGTCCACGCGGTCGAGTGATTTTATGAACGGTCATTTCAGAGCATTTGGTCAGGCGTCAGGAAATGAAGCGCAGTGGAACGCAATCATTGAGGCGACACAGAAAGCGGTAGGTGACATAAATTCAGAATACGGTACGGGCTTAATGCCGGATTTTGTGGTAGTGGATCCCGTTTCCGGCAAAGCTTCTCCCGCTCCTCCAAACTTTCTGGAAAGTGAACATGATGAGGAGTATTGGTATAACGCCGGACGGACTCCCTGGCGATTTGGTGCGGATGCGGTTTTAAACGGTGATGCCGTCTCACGTGATCATGCTCAGTTGCTGTCAGAGTTTTTCCAAGCGGCATCCAATGGGGATCCAAGTCAAATTCTAGGTGGCTATGAACTTGATGGAGACCCATTGAATAACTGGAGCGATTTGTTTTTTATCGCGCCGGTTGGCGTAGCAGCAATGACAGGAACCGATGCAGAAGATCAGGCGTGGTTGAACAGTATTTTTGACAATATCAAACAGTCACACGTCAATTATTATTCAGACAGTGTTAATCTAAACAGCCTGTTGGTAATGTCCGGGAATGCCCTGAATCCAGTTTCAATAACAGCAGTACCTGAGCCAACCAATTTGAGCGTCCTGGGGATCGGCCTCGCGATCGGAGCACTCGGAAGACGCCGACGACCCTAGAGTGGACTTTTTCATCATGTCGCGGTCGCGCTTCTGAGTATAAATTCAATCAAAGCTCGCTTGTTTCAACGTGAAAGAGTTTGTTGTAGATCGTCCATTTGCCGTTTGATTTCAATAGCGACAAGTTATCCAAAAATGTCATGCCCAAATAGTCGTCCCTGACCTTGGCTAACGCGGTTTTCCCTGCAATATCGATCGAGAGGATATCAAGGCGAATCGCCTCCCCTTTATCTTTTGGAGACGGCCGTTGACTTTCCACAAAATCAGCAAAATCTGTGACCGACATGGTATGAAGCTCTTCTTCAAGATATCCGACAATTTTCGCATCGACATGGAAGGCTAACTTAGCTTTTTCGCCATTGGATTCGTACATCGAATCAAAGTATGTCTGGATGGTCGCTTGAATCTCTTGTTCGTCGTTCATATCGCTTGATTTAAAATAAAGCTAACTGTTGGAAATAAATTATCTTTGACGCTACGCCAATTGTAATGGAAATTTAGCGAGACCGTTGCCGAGAGCGAGCGTTTATTTTGTCGTTTAGTCACGCAATTTCTTAATCGTTTTCACCGCGGTGCCCCCGAGCGATTACTCCGGCCTTTGGGAAATGAACCATCGGCCAACCGTAACAAAAATAACGATTTGCATAATCGGGCTATGAGGCACTCTGTTCCCGACGGAACACTGATTTGAGGCGTAATACCTTGAATTTGGTGTCTATAGCTACTGCCCAGATCGACTGGAAAAAAATTTGGCACACTTTTGAGTTAATTATCGCATTATGCGTTAGAGGCATCAAAAGTAATTCCTGAAGCCGGCTGGAGACGAAATCAGATGAACGGCTTTGCGATCGCTTTTGTAATTGAAATCGATGAAACCACAACTAAGGCTTGGAGACAGAAATGGATCAACAAATTTATCAAATAAATAAGCCATCAAGTATGTTTGCAATGGCTTCATGGGCTGTATTAGCGATAGGTGTTCTTGGATATCTGATTGGCTTGTGGAATGTTGAGTTGATGTCTATTGGAGAAAAAGGCTTTTATTTAACCATTATTTTGTTCGCATTACACGCGAGCGTGAGTACGCAAAAAAACGTAAGAGATCAAGCAGAAGGGATTGAAGTTAATCAAACGTTTATGATGCTAACGTGGGCTGCAGTTGTTGCGCCAATAGTTCTCTTAATCCTTGGGCTTTACCATGCCGAATTGCCTCTCGCCGATAAGGGGTTTTATGGCATTGCCTTCATCATGAGTATGTTTGCCGCGGTAACCGTTCAAAAAAATACACGTGATCTGGTTCAGTATAAAAAAATGTCATCGCCAGGGGATATGGTTTAGTCATTACATAGAGTGTGTATTCGGAAACTAGGTATTGGTCTGTCGTTCAAGCTTAAGCTTGGGTCGCGGATCGATACCTTTTCTTTGCTTAACCTTGGTTAATTGAGTGTTTGCTGATTTAATTTGCTTTGATCAATTCCAGTAATTGCCTGCAATTCAAACGACTGAGATAGAAACGGCGCGTCGCACAGTGTTACTGAGACGTAAGGCATCAAGAATCTATTGCATTGAGCAGCTCCAGGAAATTCAGAACCTGCTCGGCGGCGCCATGATGATTGGTGGTCAGATAGTGTTTAGTTTTGCTGGGAAAGACCATGGTTGGATATCCACTTTTTCGTTGTTGAACGCAGATTGACGGTAAATGTTTTGCCGACAATCCACACCACCGGCAACAGAAACGAAAATGAAATTAGGAGTAAACATGTGCCCGTTAGCGTCACCTGAAAACGCGACATTCCAGAAAAGGTCTGAAATAAACTATAAAGGAGCAGCCCGCTCATCCAAACGATCAGGTATTTTAGCAGTTCAATTCGTTTCCTATTGCTTAGGCCGAGTTTTGCAAACAAGTAAGAAAGAAATGGAAAAAGCTGCAGTGAATGAATTGCAACGCCATGTGGAAATTTGGTAACGCCTGCATTTCCGTAAAGAGAAGGATCTCGTCCGGCCAGAATTTGCCTGTTCCCATGCCAGAGGACAAAGAAGCCAATAAAGCAAGAAAAAACTAAAAAACCCATTCCCGCGCGATATGCAATCTGGAGATCTTCCGTTGTGTTTAAAAATAGAAATGTACGTCTTGTAATTTCTAATAAGATGACAGTAGCAGCCACTATGAGTATCGTCATTGCGTATTCAATTGAGCTGTTTGCAAACGAGTCGTGATTGAAGTGAGATGCCTGCCCACGCCATTGTTGAATCGTAATCAGGATTACTTCCCAAACCAATGAAATTGAGAGGGAGCCGGTAAGCCAGGCATCGTATTTTCCGGGACGCAATCGATCGAAGAGGAATGACAATGAAAGCAAGGTCATTCCGGTCGAAATTCCAAACAGAATCGGTTTCCTCCATGAAACAGAGCCCTCCCAGTTTCCCCCAAGGAAAAGCCAAACGAAGATGTGTGCCACGCCGAGAATGGTCAGAAATATCCCACTTATCCCAAGGGTCTTTACAGAGATAGAGGCAGGTCTCAAAGGGAGAAGGTCTTTGATTTCTAATTGGTTGGTTTGGCTCATAATTCGTCTGCCAAGGGGTATTGCTGTATCAGCAAAATTTACGGTTGGGAGCGGTTCTTTAAGTGCACATGTACAAGAGTTTCGCGAACCAATCGAATTGTTAACCGCATTTCTTTGCCGGTTAAAACAGAGCAGTAAAGAGCTAATCCATGATTGAAAAAAAATGAAAACCAATCATTTCATATGTAGGCCTCGTAAGGTCGTGGTATTGCCTGCGATTTTAAAAACAGGCGTTCCGTCTCATTGGATCTGATTTATCATGCAAAAAAGTGGATATTTTTGTCGCCAATTTGCAAAGAAACTCGCACTGTTCTCCCGGGGAGTATAGAAACGACATTATTGATATTAGTTTGGATGAACGAGTGTCACTTTAGATATATCTATCGATGCGGTTGCGAGCGTGAAATGATCAAAATCAAAGAAGTAATCGGTGAAGTCGTTAGGCGGATTGGACGTTGGATTGTCCGCGTTTACTATCCCCGCATAAAGTTTGAAGGAAGGGAGCGAATACCCAGGACTGGGCCGGTTTTGGTATGTGGTAACCATCCAAATTCACTGGTCGATCCGATTTTGTTAGGGATCACCTCGGGTCGTCCTGTTCGGTTCATGGCTAAGGCTCCGCTGTTTAAAACCCCGGTATTGGGTTCGGTCATGTCCGCGCTAGGAATGATTCCAACCTACCGGGGGAGCGATGATTCTAAGCAGGTCCGTCGAAATTTAGAAAGTCTGGATAGTAGTATTCGATTCCTCATTGATGGTGATGCAGTGGGAATTTTCCCGGAAGGGAAAACACACGACGCCGTTCAATTAGAGATGGTTCGATCGGGCGTGGCTCGAATAGCAGTAAAAGCGGTTGAGGAGGGCGCGGCTAATCTGGTTGTTGTCCCGGTAGGACTTAACTATGCGAATAAAGAGCGCTTTCGAAGTGAGGTGTCAGTGCATGTGGGTGATCCAATTAGGGTCAAGGAATGGTTGGACACCGCGGAAGAGGACGGGCGAAAGGCAATTCGTTCGCTCACCAATGAAGTAGCTGAACGCTTGAAGTCTGTGATGGTCCACCTTGAAGAACCCGAATGGGAACCGATTCTCGATGACCTAGTTGCATTGATGGCGCCTAATTTGAAAGCATGTCCAATAGAGTTACGTAAGCGAATTGCGGACGCGATGAACTACTTTGCAACAGAGGATCGTCCCCGGGCACAAGAGGTTGCAGAAGCGGTTCGAACACACGGTGCAGAAGTGACGGATTGTGGGTTAACGCTTGATTCACTCATGTTTCGGTCGCAAGGAATTGCCCTGTTTGGTAAAGCAGTGCTTCGAATAGGTGGTGCATTACTTGGATTTCTGCCTGCAGTGGTGGGGGCATTGTTTCATCTACTTCCATTCGTGACAGTACGGCTAATCGCCTCTCGTGTTACGCCGCCGGGACGCACCGCTGTTTCGCTCTACCGTTTGCTTGTTGGTCTTCCGATTTATTTGGTTTGGTATATCGCCTCAGTCTTGTTGATTGGGTTGGCCAGTTGGGCATGGCCTTTTGGGTTTGCAGGCTTAGTGGTGTTGCCGTTTCTCGGAATGTTCTCCCTAAGGTATTTCCCTTATATCCGAAGGGCTTTACCGAATCTTGCCTCGCAATTCCGAATTCTATTTCGAAAACCGAAATGTGAATCGCTTCGGGAGAATCACTTGAATCTGCAAAAGAAAGTTGTTGATTTAGAGACGGAATTCGCTGAAAGAACGCCGGCGTTGGTTTCTGTTTTCAACACGTAAACTGAAACAGACCTGGATTAAAGAGAAATGATCCGCTGTGATTCCGTCGTTTGATGCTGGCTAAGGAAACAATTGTATCGGCTAAAATGACGTTGGCTTTATTGATTCGTTTATTTATCGATTGTTCAGCAACGTTGATTGACTGCCGTATGTTTTTTCTCTAGGTTTCGAGTAGAAACTGGGAACCGATTTTGTGGTTAAGTAGTTGATTTCGAGGAGAGTCGAATGCATCGGCAAGCCATTGATAACATAATTTTGACGGTGGGAATTGTATTGTCCCTCTGTGTCTTTGCCCATTCGCAAGATAAGGTGGGCGAGCTGTTTATGAGTAACCCCGAAAAGCTACTCTCCTCGGATGATTTTGAAACCAACACGGTTGCTGATCGTTGGGGAATCCGCGCGTTCTATTCAGTTGAAAATGGCGTTTTGAAACGCACGTCTTATCGAGCTGCAGAGGCAGCTCGGGCGTTCTTGAAAGATGCTGTATATCACGACGCAATTATTCGTTTCGATTTTCGATTCAATGGCGCTACGGAAATACGTCTTATGACGGGAGGCGGTGGCGGGTATAACACAGTTACCCAGATATTTCCCGGCCATTTCCAAGTTAATACTGCGAAGAGAAAAGACGAATTCGATCCTTCATTTCAAGGCGAGTGCGCTTTCCAATTCCGGCAAGGTAAATGGTATACCATGACGGTTGAGTTTATTGGCAATGAAGTTGTGGCCCATATCGATGGAGAACATTTTGTCGTCGGTAATCATCCAATAATAGATACGGAGCGGACCTATCTTGCCTTTCAAGTTAATGGTGGTTCAGCATCGTTTGATAATTTTGCTTTGTGGAGTGCTGGAGTTAGGGAGGACTGGAAGGCAAGGCGCGGAAAGTATCTAGCTGAACAGAAGCGGCGTAAACCGGCGTTTATGCGAAATGCTAAGGAAGAATATGATTTGATTTATTTAAATCTGAGAGACCGTCTAAAGCG
>JAPOIJ010000010.1 GCA_029979005.1 Planctomycetota bacterium
GTTTTTTTAAGCTTTTTGTTTTCCGCAGGTTTTGGCGTTGCCTTGAACTGCACCTTCTTATCAGGGTTGTTATCAGCCCCCGCTTTCTTCACATCTGTTTTCTTCACATCTGTTTTCTTCAATTCCGTTTTCCTAGACCCCGGATTCGGGTTTTCAGCTTTAACGGGCTGTTTAGCGGGTTGCTCGACCGGCGGTTGCTTTTTCAGTTCGCTGGAAGTCATTGCCGCCTCGTCGACTTTGGTTTCAGCCGATTCCACCTTAGCCTTCTGCTTAGCCTCTGCACGCCTCTTGTCCGCAGCTTGCTTTCTCGCCGCCTTTGCTCGTTCCTTCCGTTTCAACTGCTCTGCTTTAACCGCACTCTGAATTTGTTCCTTGGTCGTCTTTTTTGGGAATTCACCGGATGCCAAACCGCGATCGACAACCCAAATATTACGAAATCTAACTGGGTCGCCATGGTTTTGGAAACGAGTCGGTAATAACAAAGGTTCCTCAATCTTGCCAGCTCCAGTCTTGTTGGGAAGGGAAACATTATCCTGAACCTTGACTCCGTTGACCCAACTGGTAATCGTCGCATTACGTGCTTTCGTGCCATCGGCATTCCAACGAGGTGCGGTAAATTGAACATCATAAGTTTGCCAAACCAACGGTGGGAAACACATGTTGATCGCAGGCGGACGAAACCGATACAGCGCTCCCAGTCCATCTATTTTTGGAATCAACGCAAACGAGTCGAGCACTTGGCACTCATAACGGCTTTGCAAGTACAATCCGCTGTTTCCACGTTGTTGCCCATCCGCGTAAGGCATGTAAGGCAATCGGAATTCAACATGCAAGTTGAAATCCTGAAACATTGGCTTAACATCCGCCCCTTCCATTAGCAAATCATCGTCGGTCATCTCAGCAGTTGTAAATTGGTCTGTCCCAGTCCCATCAAACAGCACCACGGCACCTTCCGGAGCAGGGGAGTGCATGGTTGGACTCCTCCGCTTAACACGTTTTAACTGCCCTCGCGACTTCCCCTTTACATCGACCACACGACATTGGTTATTCTCTACAAAGATCGCCCAAGGTCCGCCCGACAGAACAACGAATTCTCCAGATCGCTTACCAATCATCTGAATCGGCTCTGGGCTGAATTTCGGCTGTCCCGGCAGGCCGCCGTAGTAAGCAACCGCATCAAACTGATCATTTCCAATCGAGCGGATTTGCAAACCAACAACCTGCTTTTTGTCATCATCCGAAGTGACCGACCCCATGAATTCACCCATCAGGGGGAAGCTCATATCCTTAGGAGGCGGACTGGTATAGGCCGGCCCCTTTTCTTTGTTCTGAGCAACGGCCGTGGAACCGAACATCGGGATCACAATGAGTACGGTCAGGAAAAAACAAATAAACTTCAATCGCTTGGTGAATAACATGGTGCGGCCTAATTACATTTCTCGATTAATCCTCTGAGTAATGTAATTTCTCCCCATGAAAAAACAAATCAACAAACGCTCATCGTTGTCGTAATTACTCGATTCCCACTGTTTTTGCCGGTAATACTGACAAATGGGAACCGACAGGAGTATTTGAAGCAGTTTCGAAATCTCCAGGAGCGTAACGGGCATCACCCAACGGCGACTGGAGGCTCCGCTAAAACGCCGTTTAAGGCTCTATCCAATGGAAAACTGCACCTTACCTTGATCAACGATTTCGACGTTCTGTTTGAGATAACGTTCTCTGTTTTATTGGTCTGATAGCTACCGCAGTCTTTCGCGAGCATGACTAACCCGCCCATGGAATCGTTGATTACCTACACCGAGTGTCCGAGAAAACGATCACTTGCGAGTTATCTCCAAACCAAGACGCTCAAAGAAAAAATCGATCATACTTATTTCGGGATTCGGTTGAAGACCAACACCCGGCGCGATCGCGACGGTCCGCATTCCAACCTCATCTGCCCGCTTCTTTAAACAGGCGACGTGTGCTGGATGGTGATTCAAATGGTTTTGGTCATTCAGCGAAATGTCTCCTCCTCGCATATTATTCTTCATCCAGATAGGTGCGTCGTCCGCTGACATCCACGCGAGCATGTCGAGCTCTTTTCGGATGGATTTCCCTTTTTCCGAATTCAGTTCGTCAAGCGACCCAGCTCCGTACGCAACCAGAATGTTCTGCTCACGGGATTTCTCTATCTCGGAAGTCAACGTTCCTTTTAGCGGAAGGAGGTCTTTCCATTGAAGGACGTCATAAGTTGCCTGAGTTCCGATTAGACCCCCGACGACTATCCGAGACGACTCACGCTGTACCGGATCCGTGCTATCGGGATCTGCCATGTCGTCGTGACACGCCAGCCAGAGTGTCGTACCCGCACCAGCCGACCTGCCGAACGCCGCAACGCGCTCTTTGTCGATATTCCATTCCTTCGCTTGATGGCGAATGAACTGAATCGCCCGCTTACTGTCGAGAAGGCAGGCGAGAATCCCACGAGGATCCTCGTCACGGAACCGATAGTTGATCGAGGCGAACGAGACACCATTTTTCAGGCATGCCTGGAGTTCGGCGCATCCGTGGAACTTTGACTTGTCACCGCTCTTAAACCCACCCCCGTGAATAGCAACGACGATGGGCGTCGGCTTTTCCGAGTCTGCGATCCAGACATCCATTACAGCATTCTTATGATCGCCGTATTGCAGATCGGCGTGAGTCGGAACCGGGCCTTTGGCCGCCGTGGGCGTTGGTTTTGACTTTCTCTTTTGCTTAGCTTTCTCAAAACGCTCGCGGAAGGGAGCGATTTCTTCGGGAGATAGTTTACCGTCGCCATTGCGATCAATCTGAGGAAAACGCTGCAGAATCCGATCCTTTTGCTCAGGCGTAAGCTCTTGGGCCGTCGCCAGTTGAGGCACACTAAGAATCCCCAATAACACGGCAAACGCCGCCCAAACTGCCAGTCGTATCATTACACCCTCTCTAAATTTCCGGGAATGAAATAGCCCCAGGGACCGAGTCCAAATTTTGTTAGTAGCAGACAGAAGTTTTTCCAAGAAACATCTCTAGTTTACATTCGCTGTACCAAAAGTCGGCGTTCCAATTTTGAATCGCCCGTTTTTGGAGCGAGCATAGGATTGATCCTTGGTCTGTTTACCGAACTTTACCGAGTCGACAATTTCATTTCCGTCTTCATTCCGACCAACCAGCCAAACTGTTTCGCCGGATTGCGACAGTTTAAACGAAGCAAAGTTACCCGTAGCATTTTCTGCACCATCAGCCCATACAGTTAAAAAACCGCCTGCAGCAATCGTTGAACCCTCGGTTGGAAACTGCCACTTACGCAGATTTTTTTTGTCGTCCGTCAAATACATTCCGCTCAAATCAATCTCTTTGCCAGACGTATTTTTGATTTCAATCCAATCGGCGAACTCTTGCTTACTATTCTGCTTGAAACCCTGGTTGTCAGCCATAATTTCGTTTATGACAATTCCTGGGTTACTCATACGTCGCGGAACCAGAGCCAATTCGCTTGGATTACCCTCCGCATATTGAGGATAAAACGCGGTCGTCAGATATTCATCGTCCGTTCGCGCTTCGCAGTAATAATAGATCTTTTCGCCGACGGGCAGTGGTTCGGTTTCAACCGTGTAAGTTCCCTCTCCAGTTCGCTTCATTTCCAAAGCTTTGAATTTAGCCAATGGATCAGTCGCGTAATATAAAAATACTCGATTCGGTTCGACGGACGCTTTTGTCAAAGCCATCGAAATATTGACAGGTATTTCCGAGCCAACAACCGATCCGACAACCGCTTTGACTGATTTGAACTCGGGATATTTCTGGGATAATTCGGGAACCGAATCGAGGTAAGCCTTGCGACCTTTAAAAAACGCCTGAAGTCCGGGCGACTGTCCTCGCCCCTGACTTGTACTCATTCCAACACCAGCTTCAAACGCCTCCCAGCTGGTCAATTTTCGCGTGTCCACTTTAATCTCATCCGAAATTAACTCTCGGTAAGATTCAATCAACGGGGCAACCGTATTCCAGTCACACCAATCTCGATAAATCGTTCTAACGTGCGCAACGTATCGCGCTTTCAAAATAGGATTTGCAAGGAGACGATTTATAAAAGGTGCAAGGGGCTGGTCGATCCCCGCAAATATATCCAAGTCAAAAGGCTTCAACGGCTGGCTACCCGAATCGTTCTGCGGTGGGGGACCACCTTGAGGCGGTCCGCCCGGAGGGGGGCCACCACCAAACAAACCACCGAATAAACCTCCAGCACCTGGACCTCCACCTCGACCGCCGCCTGGACCTCCACCGAATCCGGGGCCATGGCTCCCTTGAGCACGAAACGTCTCGTTATTGTCGTAAGGAAGAATGTGGAATCGGTCGAATTTCGGTTCCTGATAGATCGAATAATCAGCGCCTCGTTGATAGTAACCATCCATATCAAGCATCACATTATCGATGGCTAAAAACCAGAGAATTCGATCGATACAAATCACTTTATCGAGTGTAGATTCAAAATCGTCGGAATCTGTTTGCTCCAACATCTTGGTGGCCTTGATTAATGCGTCCCAAGACTCTGGCGTGTCTTTCGTCTTTAGCTCATATGTCCGATAGTCCTCCGGCTGGTCACCCTTGTATACAAAACTCGCTCCCTCTCGGCCGGGTGGCGCTTTCCAACGCCGTCCGTCTTTGGAATCAAAATACTCTTTTGTGAAATCAGAATTGAACTGCTGTTCATTAATATAAATACCCCAGCTCCGTCCATTGATTACCACATGAACATAATTAGCCTTGGGAACCGGAATGTAGTCTCGGGCAATTCGACTGTAGAGAACCAATCTCAAGAACGAAGCATCGGAATGAGAATTCAAGAGGTTTAACGTCCGGTAACCGTACAAATCCTGTTTCTTGTCAGCCCAGTCGAAGGTCAAATTAAGTGAGCGCTTCTGACCATCTCCGAGTGAGAAAAATGAAGAATTACCACGAAACCGGATGCCTACTTTCTCGTAAGTTTGCTGATCGACCGTAACCTTCGCCGATAGATCCACCCCGTAATCTTTTAAGGATGCCATTTCCTTTTCCCATTGATCTGATTCGATATCAATGAAAATGGTACGTAAGATCGCTGGATCATAGAGGGAGTGTTCAGCGTAATTCTCAACTGAATCTTTTGAAATTTCCCGTCCGGGCTCATTAGGCTGGGTATTCTCTCTACCGCGATTTCTCCGGGGCGGTCCCCGCCGTGGTGAGGGTTGATTAGCAATAGAGTCGAGTGCGAGCTTCAACTCATTACCTTCCAGACGTCCGTTTTCATCGGCATCGAATTCGCCAATCAAATCTCGCGACGGCATCGCCCCTGGCCCACCTGGTCCACCCGGCCCCATACCGGGGGGACCGCCTCGACGATCCTGCGGCCCCCTCATTGGAGGAAAAATCTCATCCACAGTTAGTTGCCCGTCCCGATTTTGGTCCAACGACTCTAACACTGCCGGTGCATCGTTGATCTCTTTCACCGACAATCTCGAATCTCCATTACGATCCAGACCTTGGGTCAGTCGATCGACTGGCGGACCCTCTTGAAAACCCAGTACCGCTTGAACGACACCCAACTTAATTACAATCAGCGCAAAGAATGCGATGCAGAAACCCATCCATATTTTTTTCATAACGATCGCTTATCCACCGTAATAATTATTAAAACTCGCTTTTACAGATTACTTTGCACGCATTTATTTATGATCACGGACATAGTTCAGAGAGTTTTCCAACAAATTAATTGATAAAAGACAGTCCAAAGCCGCAGGTCTGACCAACATCGTGATGAAAGCCAATTTTTTCAGACAAGTTTGTGTGTGAACTTTAGCAAACTAAGATCCGAGAATTTCCCGATACTTTGAATAAACAGAATCCTCCATCACAATTGCCGAATTCTCCGGAAGAAAAACTTCGGGTTCGAAAGATCGCGACACAACATCTCGAATCTCGAATCGATCGGCAAGCACGCCACAGCCCAATGCCTGAATCAGCACATTCCCAATCGCGGTCGCCTCAGTTGGGCCAGCACTGACCGGACGCTGCATGACCGTCGCAGTAATTTCAGTTAGCAATCGATTATTTGCGCCACCGCCAACGATGTATAGAACTTTTATTGGCTGCCCAAGGATGTCTTCTAATAAATCCACGGTCTCTCGATAGCACAACGCAAGACTATCGAGGCAGCAACGCACCAATTCGCCAAGCGTTTCCGGGAGTGGCTGCCCCGTCGATTTGGCAAATTCTTTAATTTTCCCGGCCATATTTCCCGGAGCGGCAAACTGAGCTGCATTAGGGTCGATCAAAGTTCGAAATGCTTCTACCTCAGCCGCCTGTGCAGCCATCTCGGCGTAACTAATTTCTCGGCCCGCATCAAGTTCCTCACGACGAAGCTCCTGCACAAGCCAAAGCCCGGCGATGTTTTTAAGAAAACGCGTCGTTCCGGATAATCCTAACTCATTCGTGAAAGGAGCCGCACAGGATTTTTCAGATGCAAACGAATGAGCTAATTCGGCGCCCAACAAAGACCAAGTGCCGCTTGAAAGGTACGCCCAGCCTTCCTTCTCCAAAGACGGATCCACCGGAACTGCCGCTACGGCAGATGCTGTATCATGCGTACCAGGCGCGATAACTTTAACATCTGCTCCCAACCCCGTTGCCTCGGCGATTTCACTACGAACGTTGCCAATAACGTCTCCCGGATCAATAATCGGCCCCAACATCTCAGTAGGAATATTGAGCTGATCCATCAGTTCATAATCCCAATCCCCCGTCTCAAGGGCTAACATACCGCTGGTTGACGCAATGGTTCGTTCGGTGGTCAGCTCACCAGACAGCCAAAAGTGGAACAAGTCGGGCATGAACAGGAGACGATGGGTCGCAGCCACCAATTCTGGCTCCCGCATATTTCGCGCCATCACTTGAAACAGCGAGTTGATTTGCATCAACTGAATTCCAGTTCTCGCATAGAGCGCTTCACGTCCCCCCACGATTTCAAGCACCTTTTCCATGGCTTCGTGATTCTGTGGGTCACGATAACAATGCGGCAATGCCAGTAACTCACCTGACTTACCCACTAAGGCCCAGTCCACTCCCCAAGTGTCGACCCCAATGCTGCGCAGTTGGAGATCGTTCTCACGACACCATTCGGCCGCCTGACGAATACCTTCGAGAACATTTAGCCAGATTCCTGTCAAATCCCAAACAGGACCAGCAGGCGTTGGACAGGGGTGATGCTCAAAACGATGAATTTCTTCAAGCTCAACAACAGCAGGATTGCCACGCAACGATCCAACAATTGCTCGCCCTGAACTTGCTCCTAAATCGATAGCTAAATGAGCGCTTGCCATACCCGTCCTCTATTCTAAAGCCGGCAGTTGTAAAAAATCGGATACGAATCTGAAAAAAGTAAATCTAGATATTCACAATTTTAAATTAAACAACTTGAAACCATCCGACCGCACCTCCTCCGAGCCATGGCCGAGGGAGATACGCGTCATCTAGGACATCTTTATCAAACGATAGAACCTGTCTACCGAAGGAACGCTTCGTGCAAACCACCATCCACATTGATAATCTGACCGGTAGTTTTACTGGATCGATTAGAAGACAGAAAATAAATCGCTTCGGCCTGATCTGCTGGCGTAATTGGTTGCTTGGTCAATGTTCGCTGCGCGTAAAACTCAGCCAAACTATTTCGCAATGAATCATCCGAATCCGACTCTTCAAAAGCAATGTCGTACTTTGTCAACGACGCAATCACCCGGTCGCGAGGGAACATCGTTGAACCTGCAACCACGGTTGCAGGCGCGACAGCATTCACACGAACGAGTGGTGACATCTCAATTGCCAACTCGCGAACCAAATGGTTAGCTGCCGCTTTCGAAGTGTCATAAGCGACCGATCCTTTCTTACCAACGACACCATTAACACTCGTCGTCAAGACAACAGAGGCCGACAAGCCTTGTTCTTTGAGCATCCCTCTTAACTCATCGACCACGTTGTAACTTCCCCGCACATTAACGTCGAAAGTAAACTTCCATTTGTCATCGGAAAGTGAGCCATCGCGTTCAGGTGCTACAAATACCCCTGCCGTTACGATAACTCGATCAATTCCACCATAGGCGAGCAGGGTGTCGCGAATCATCGCCTGAATTGAATTACGATCCGTAATGTCAACACCAAGCCCGATTGTTGGTCCACAGCCAGAAATCCCCGAACCTGCCACACCGATTCCAACGCCATAAATTTCGGTCAACTCCGCCGCGGTTGCTTCGGCTG
Organism: Planctomycetota bacterium; assembly: GCA_029979005.1. GTDB lineage: Bacteria > Planctomycetota > Planctomycetia > Pirellulales > Pirellulaceae > Mariniblastus. The sequence continues at coordinate 8,296 of JAPOIJ010000010.1, forward strand.
CCTCTTGGCTGAGATCACAGCACACCACGTGAGCGCCCTCTTTGGCAACTCGATGAGCGACTTCTTTGCCAATGCCATTGCCGGCACCAATCACTAACGCAATGTCTCGTGACATTTCTTTTTCCGGAGGCTTACGCTTCAGTTTGGCCTCTTCTAGCAGCCAGTACTCAATATCAAAAGCTTCCTGCTTAGGTAAAGCAATGTATTCACCCAGTGCTTCCGAACCACGCATCACCTCAACGGCACACGTGTAAAACTCTGCGGTCACTCTTGACTCACTTTTGTCCTTGCCCCAGGCAATCATTCCTACGCCTGGCACTAAAATAACCGTCGGGTTGGGGTCACGCATCGCTGGTGAATTATCGTGCTTATGCGCCTCATAATAGTCGGCATAATCTTTGCGGTATTGCTCAAGTCCGGCAGACAGCAAGGACTTGAGATTCAACAGGCCATGTGGATCTTCCTCGGTTGTCTGAGTCGGATCCCAGTCAACGTATAGCGGCTTGATCTTCGTTCGCAGAAAATGATCCGGGCAACTGGTACCCAATTCAGCCAGGCGTGCTGCGTCATTGGAATTAACAAAACGAAGGATCGAATCGCGAGTCTCCACCGTTCCGACAAACTTGTTCATCTGGGAAACTTGACCGCGCAACCAAGGCAGCAATTCAACCAACAAAGCATCGCGAGAATCATCAGAAAGCGTCTCATATTTCTGACCGCCAAAAGTTTGATCCCCTTTATCTTTCGATTCAATATACTCAGCCGCTTTGTCAATTAAGCTCAACGTCAACTCATAGCATTCCTTATCGTCATCCGCCCAGTTAATCAAACCGTGCTGACCCATGACGAGCCCCTTCAGAGATGGATTTGCCTCCACCTCTTTTTGCATCAACAAGCCAAGCTCAAATCCTGGACGCAACCATGGAACCCAGCCAATTTCATCACCAAAAATCTCTTGAGTCATTTCTCGACTAGCACTGCATGCCGCGATGGATATCACACTGTTTGGATGCATGTGATCCACGTGTCGTGCCGGCAAAAACCCATGTAACGGAGTATCAATTGAACTGGCACGTGGATTCAAATTGAATGTGCAGTGTGGAAAATACCCCACCATCGCGTCTTCGGCTGGAGTTTTCGGACCGTTATCAGGCGCGCTCTTGTAACTTGGAATGAGCGAAAGCAGTTTATTCATGTAAAGCGAGGCAAAATTTTGCAATTTAGCCGTTCGCAAATCGCCACCCGATCCTTTGACCCACAAAACATCTGTCTCGCTACCGGTCAGTGGATCGGTTTCCATGATTTTCGACGATGTATTGCCCCCGCCTGTATTTGTGATTCTCTGGTCAGCGCCGAGACAATTCGAGCGGTAAATCAATCGTTCCGCAGGAGAGAGGGCATCGGCGACTGAATCGTCCCAGTGACGATCGACGTGTTTTAAATCATTCGTGGCAGTGGACATAATTTTATTTTTTTGAAGTGTTAAAAAGACTTAGGAAAAACCGATAGATAGTATGGTCGCATACAACGGTTTGATGTCAACTGAGCTACCCCCACATAAATACGGGGCATCAACCGAAATAGGTACCAAACCAACCCGAGATTGGGTTATATTGAAAGTACCAAATATTTATTACGGAAACTGCATTGAAAATTTCACTTTTTATTCCCTGCTATGTCGATCAGCTGTCGCCACACATCGGAATTGCGATGGTCAATGTTCTTGAACGTCTGGGACACCAAGTTGATTACCCCGAGGGTCAAACCTGTTGCGGCCAACCTGCATTTAATTCAGGCTATTTCCCTGAAGCGAAAAAAGTCGCTGATCATTTTTTAGATACCTTCGCGGATGCGGATCTGGTCGCAGTTCCTTCCGGATCCTGTACTGCGATGATTCGAAAGTTTTATCCTGAGCTTTACCAGGATTCGCCTCAATCCGCAGAAGTGTCGGAACTCAGCGGTCGCGTATTTGAATTTACTGAACTGCTAGTGAATCAACTTGGCGTGACCGATGTCGGAGCGAAACTGGAGGGAACAGCCACCTACCACGATGGTTGCCATGGCCTCCGTGAGCTTGGAATAAAGGATGCCCCGCGAAGGCTACTTGAGAATGTCGAGGGATTGTCTTTGGTAGAAATGGATGAGGGACAATCTTGCTGCGGTTTTGGCGGCACCTTTGCCATTAAATTCCCTCAAATCTCGACCGCAATGACTCAAGTCAAACTCGGCAGCGCCACGCAAACGGAAGCTGACTACCTGATCTCCGGTGACCCAAGCTGCCTGATGCAAATAGGGGGGTATTTCAGCCGCCAAAAATCACCTATCCAATGCCTTCACATTGCAGAGGTACTTGACCAGCAATGAGCCAATCGACCAACCCAACCACCCAATTTCAGACGGATGCAAATCGCGTAACTGCAGACGTAGACCGGCGTAGTTTCCTTCGAAGTTCTTTGAGGGGCTATCAAAAAACACGCACCGCAACTCAGGAACGATTCCTTAGTTACGAATCCGCCAGAATCGCTGCCGGTGATGCGAAATGGGAAGCAATTGAAAATCTCGATGTTTACCTCGCACAATTTGCGGACAAACTCGAATCCCGTGGCGCAACTGTTCACTGGTGTAGCGACAGCGAAGAAGCCCGAAGTGCGATCCTCGAAATCATCAAAAAGCACGATGCTAAATCTGTCATCAAAAGCAAATGCATGACGACGGAGGAAATTCACCTCAACGAATTACTCGAAAAAGAAGGATTTGAAGTTGTCGAATCCGATTTAGGTGAGTTCATTGTTCAGCTGCGAGACGAAGCTCCCTATCATTTCGTTTTTCCGGCGATGCACCTGAAGAAAGAAGAGATCAACACTCTTTTTCAGGAAAAATTAAAGTCAATCAACACCGATGATCCGGAAGAATTGACGATGGTTGCTCGAGAAGTACTCCGGCAGAAATACCTCAGTGCGGATATCGGCATAAGCGGAGCCAACTTTGGCGTCGCCGAAACAGGGATGATTTCCATCACTGAGAATGAGGGAAATGCGAGGCTAACCACGGCACTTCCTAAAGTTCATATTGCCCTGATGGGAATTGAAAAAATCATCCCAAGGTTGGAAGATTTGGCACTTATGTTGCCGATGCTCGCGACTGCCGGGACTGGTCAACATCTGACCTGCTATAATTCCCAACTTGGCGGCCCGCGGCAGGACGACGAAAGTGATGGACCGTTGGAAATGCACGTGGTGCTACTGGACAATCATCGCACGCGACTGCTCGCCGACCCCGAACAGCGCGATGCGTTACGCTGCATCCGCTGCGGCGCCTGCCTCAACGTTTGCCCTATCTTCAAAAATGTCGGGGGTCATACCTACGGCACCACCTACCAAGGCCCCATTGGAAGTGTGATTACTCCGCACTTGCGCGGCCTCAAAGACTGGAAACACCTTTCCCACTCCTCCTCACTCTGCGGCGCGTGTTCGGAAACTTGCCCTGTGAAGATTGACCTCCATCACCACCTTCTCCGAAATCGCAGAGATGCTGCCGGCAAAGGGCAGGGGGGATTAGCAGAAAAAGTGCTGATGCTCGGTTTCACTATCGTGATGCGGCGTCCGTGGCTTTACCGACTCACCGGAAGACTTGGCAAAATTGGCCACGTGCTAACGAAACCGATTCACGGAACCCGAATTGACCCGTTTTACGCGTGGAAAAAAACGCGTGATCTGGACGACCCGGCAAAACAAAGTTTCAAGCAGTATTGGAAATCAAGAAAATGAGCCGAGATGCTATCCTAGGCCGAGTCCGTGAAGCCTTGAGTGTTGAAACAGATACCCATGTTCGCGAAGTCGTAAAAAAATCCCCCCACTCACTTCCCGTCCTCGCCAATGGCCCCGACGGGAGAACCCAGGCGGTCAAAGAATTCCTACCTTCGGTAGGCGAATCCCTTGAAGAGCACATTGCTGCCTTCAAAGTATTATCCGACAAATTACAAACAGAGTTTATCGTCGTTCCGTCAATCGATTCGGCTCGACAAGCAATTGAGCAACTTCGCCAAAAACACGAGTGGGAGCGAGTCGCAGTTCACAATCATGATTTGGTTCAAACTTGCGTTAACCAACTTTCCGTTGAATTCTTAGATACCAGCGTTAATTACGACGCTCATGCTTTGGAAAAATGCGACGTCGGAATTTCCGGATGCGACGCGTTGATTGCACAAACCGCCAGCGCACTGGTGACCAACCACTCCGCTGGCGGCCGGGCACTTTCGGTTTTACCACCGCACCATGTAGTTGTCGCTGATGCATCGCAAATGGTGACGACAATGGCAGACGGATTCGCGTTAATTCGCGAAAAACATGGTGATAACTGGCCAAGCTTTATTTCATTTATAACTGGGCCAAGCCGGACCGCAGATATCGAAAGAGTTCTTGTTCTAGGAGCGCACGGCCCCAAAAAATTAACGATCATCATGATCTCTGCATGATGTCGACCAAAGCAATTTAGATCAGGCCAACTGCTTCAATGGTCTTCAGTCTTTAACTACCAACACAAAGAGCCCGCTCCAACTAGCACGATTGACGAACGCTATGGTATTGACATTTGGCTGGATTGCTCTGGGAGGAATCGCATCACTGACATTGGTGCAGGCCATTATTGTCAATTTGCATCGCCGGTTTCTTCAATCTTCGGTTGCCGCAAGTATCGACGGCGCATTTAGTCCGCCGGTTGCCATCATCCTTTGCGTGCGCGGGAACGATCCTCGCCTTGTCGAATCAATACGGGCAATTAGTGAATTGAATTATGATCCGTTTTCAATCCACGTCGTCGCAGACGATCCGGACGACGAAGCAATCCAAGTCATTCAACAAGAGATGGAAACGAATCCATCGTTTAAGCCGAGACTCCACTTTTTATCCAACCCTTCTAAATGCAGAAGCCTGAAATGCTCGGCGATCATCGAAGCAATCTCCAATCTCGATCATTCGATTGAAGTGATTGCGATAATTGACTCGGATGTCATCCCTGATCCTAACTGGCTAAGCGACCTTATCATGCCGCTCTCAGATCCAACGGTTGGTGCGACAACCGGAAACCGCTGGTTCTCCTCCGCCGCTCCCAGCCTCGGGTCATCCGTCAGGCAAATTTGGAATGGTGCAGCCGTCGCCCAGATGACTTGCTATGAAATTCCCTGGGGCGGTTCCTTAGCAATTAAGCGATCGGCCTTGGAATCTTGCAAGCTCAAGGAGCACTGGTCTGATAAATTTTGCGAGGACACCACGCTTCCCTCCCAACTCAAAGCACACGAACTCCGTTTGGTGCGTGTACCCAACCTGATTCTGAACAACGATGAATCGACAACGTTGAAAGCAACGTTCCACTGGGTAAGCAGGCAACTTTTGACGGTACGGCTCTACCATGCCGCATGGCCTCTTGTCGTTTTCCACAGCTTGTTTTCGCTCGCCTGTCTCATTGGCTGCATCGTTCTTATTCCGATCTTGTTCGTAGCAGGTTACACAAGGGCAGGCATTCTCCTCGCGATCGGATTTGCGTTTTTCCAATTCATCAACGCGGTCCTGTTTTCTCAAATTCAAAAAAGCAACCTATCAGTCATTAACAGCCGCCTTCCAGATCCCCCGATCAAGCCTTCTCAGCCAGGAATCCTTGCCTTTTTGATAACGCAAGTACTCTATCCCTGTGCGACGCTAAAGACAATCTTCACCCGGGTCGTTTCGTGGCGAGGGATCTCATATTCGATTGGCTCGAGAAATCAAATAGAGATGATTCAGTACCTGCCTTTTTCGAACACTACCAACAGCGACGGGCAGCCTAACGAATTGCATTCAATCAATTAACAACCGGACAATTGTCGACAGAGCGAAATCCACATGACTCGAATCTATTGATTCGTCTGCGGGTTTTCCGTGATCACTGTTTCTAACGGCTCTGTCCAATTGATTGCAATCTTTGGATTTTCTGTCCGTGAACGATCTAACTCCTCTGAATCGTGTCGCATCAACAGGTCATTGATTTGAATGTCACTCAGCTTGAGAACAGGGCTCGAGTCGTCGGGCAACCCCGGGGTCACGTCAAACCGCCCCTCATTGGCAAGTAATTGCCATTGCCCACCGCCAGGCCCATGAATATCAAGTCCGAACTTAAAAATTCGATCGGTTCCATTGATTTTTAACGCCCCCATCATTTTCTGGGCGGCCAAAGCGATTTCCGTCAGATGCGATTCAATCCAGCGCACAACTTTCGGGGAATCCTCTTTTTCTTTGCCCCAGCGATTCTCTTTGCCAAAGTCGATCAGTTTAAAAATCATCTCTTGATCAATCGAAGGACACTCAAGGTGACCGGCAAATTGACTAACATTCCGCTTGTCGAAATGCGGATCGCTGGTCTCATAGGACGCGTAAATACTGGTATTTTCAAATAGTTTCTTCGCCAACTCGCTATCCGCAGTTCGCTCAGAATCAGCACCACAGAATTTCACCCCATCGGAATGGAAATACTTATAACAGTACTCAATTACCTCTCTCGCTGATGTGCATTGGTCAGGTACTAAATGATAAGTTCGTCCATGGGCTTCTGGTGTCCGGACTAAATGACAGATAGTCTTTGAAACCCAATCCACCGGAACAACATTCCGAGGTTCATCACCTTCAATCGGAAGACTGATTGGAGTTTCGATCACACCATCTGCATTTTTGGATTGCTCCGGGACGAGCATGGCCATCAATCTAAGATAGAGAAACAGACCGTGGTAAGTAGACGTGTAACCGGTTCGTGAATCACCGGAAATTACCGCTGGTCGATAAATTGTTTTGGATTCAAAAAAATCGCAAGCTTGAACCAACTGCTCCGCTTCGAATTTACTAATTTCGTAATCGTTACGAAAAGTTTGGTTTACGTCTAATTCATTTTCGTAAACGGTAGCTTCGCGTTTTCCACAAACATAAGCAGTTGAAATGTAGTGGAAATCGCGGACGTTACAGCGTTTGGAAAAATCCAGCACATTCTGTGTTCCACCAAGATTCGTTTTCCAGGGCTCTAATTCCCGTGAGGCACTCTGAAATTTCAAAACGGCAGCACCATGAATAACCTGGTCAAGAAATTTTTCCGACCAACTAAGTTGCTTAGAAGAGAGCCCGAGATTGGTCTTTGTCACATCACCCGAAAGCAAAACCGGACGAGGGAGACGGTGACCTAACTTTCTCTCCCACATCTGAAGGATGCCCTCAACCCGCTCGCGAACCATTTCCTGTTTCGTGGGGCGAACAAGAACCGCTAATTTATGTCCTTTTAGCAACAGATCTCGCATCAGGTAGCGGCCAACCAATCCGGTAGCTCCAGTGAGCAACGTATAGCTCTTGCTCGATCTATGTCTCGAATCTATTTGGTTATTCACTAAAATTTCCTAAGCGTTTCGTACCCAATGCTCATTCGGACCGACTGGCACGAAAAACTGCTACAATTGGAGTCAACCTAGCCGTCGCAAACGCACCAACAAATAGGTGGTTTGCACAAGACAGGAAGAAGAGTAAAGCATGAGAGCCACAGGCAAGCAGTGATTTTCCGTTTATGTTCATCACAGTGCCCTTAACTCACGCTTTTTACTATAGTCCCTTATTCGACGACTTACGCAACGAAAAGTTTCGTTTGAAAGAAAAGCATGCGACAAAATCACAATAATAAGCGTTATTTTCGTACTCCAGGGCTTAATACAACCTCCCTCGTTCTACTGGTTTGGTGCGTTTTCCTGCCATTTAAAGGACTTAACGCCCGCCAGGCTCCCGAAACCCCAATTTTTCCTACCGAACTTACTGCTTCTCAAATTAACGAAGGCTGGATCTCACTTTTTGATCAAAAATCGCTTTTTGGCTGGAAACCAACCTCAGATGCCGATTGGAAAGTAGAAAACGGCGAGATCCGAATCAATTCTGGACAACCGGGATTATTACGAACGACAAGTCAATTTGATGATTTCGAGCTATTCGTTGAATTTAAAGCCGACGCGGGAACCAACAGCGGAATATTTTTTAGAACCAGCCCTAACCCCAGAAACGTTAACCGCGATTGCTACGAACTAAACATTGCCCCTCTGGACAATCCGTTTCCGACTGGATCGCTGGTTGGTCGAAAGAAATGCAACCCCAACGTATCTCCCAACCAGTGGCATCGTTTTCACGTTACCGCCAATGGGGCGAATATAAAAATCAAAATAGATGATGAAGAAGTTCTGAGCTATCTAGATCCCACCCCACTTGGACGTGGTTACATTGGCCTTCAGCTAAATCAGGGAGCTATTGCGTTTCGCAATATTGCCTTGAAACCCCTGAATACTCGCCCTCTGCTCGCTGGGCAATCGCTCGACCAATGGGATACGAGCCAAAAACTCAACAGTACTTTTGAATTAACCGAGCAAAACGAGTTACGTATCTTGAACGGAAAAGGTCAGATAGAATCAAAAGCTGTTTTTGGAGATTTCATATTTTCAATGCAATGCAAAACAAATGCGACTGGCCTCAACTCTGGCGTGTTCTTTCGGTGCATTCCAGGTGAGATAATGAATGGCTATGAAAGTCAAATACAAAATCTATTCAAAAACAACGACCCGTCCCAACCCGTCGATTGCGGTACGGGAGGAATTTTTCGTCGCTCTGATGCCAGACGGGTGAACGCCCTCGATCAGACATGGTTCACCAAAACCATTATTGCTACCGGACCTCACGTCAGCGTTTGGGTAAACGGGTACCAAGTAACGGACTGGAGTGACACTCGTAAACCTGACCGAAATCCACGCCGCGGTCTTCGGCTGGAGAAAGGCACTATCATTTTTCAGGGGCACGACCCAACGACCGATATCCTCCTCAAAAACATTCGTGCAAAAGAAATCGCACCAAGGCGACCTTCCCAATAAAGCGATATTCTCGGGGAACATCTCGTTACGAGCTGGGCTGAATGCCAAAGGCTATTTTGCTTGTAGTTTTCGCAGCTTCTTGGGCAGTGGGAAACTGACATGCTCCTCGCGGACGATCACCGGCTCCACCGTGGCGCCGTACCGCTGGACCAGCCACTCTATGCATTCATTTACTACGGTTTCCGGTGCGCTTGCGCCGGCTGTCATGAATACGGTCTCGACATTCTCTAGCCACTCTACCTTCAAGTCGGCGGCTCCATCAACCAAATATGCAGTTACCCCTTCGTCCTCTGCTAATTCCCGCAAACGTTGACTGTTGGAACTATTTTGACTGCCCAGGACGAAACAAATATCCGCTTGAGTTGCGATTTTCTTTACCGCCTCCTGACGATTTTGGGTCGCATAGCAAATATCCTCTTTGGGTGGATTCACGAGGTTTACGAACCTCGATTTAAGCTTTTCAATAATACGATTAGCATCATCCACTGACAGTGTAGTTTGTGTGAGGTAGGCGACTTTCGCATCATTGGCAATTTCAAGAGCATCAACACCTTCTACGTCCTCAACCAAAATCATTGAATCTGGTGCTTCCCCCATGGTGCCAATCACCTCATCGTGACCTTCATGACCAATCAAGAATATGGTGTATCCCTCACGCGCGTATTTCACAGCTTCCAAATGAACTTTGGTGACCAGAGGACAGGTCGCATCAATCGCGTTTAAATTCCGTTCTTGCGCAACTCTCCGAATCTCAGGTGAGACTCCATGTGCTGAAAACAAAAGTACTGAACCAATTGGAACTTCCTCAAGATGGTCGACAAAGATCGCACCTTTTTCTTTAAAAGACTCGACAACATACTTGTTATGAACGATCTCATGGTAGACGTAGACCGGCGATCCGAATTCTCTCAATGTCAAATCGAGACTTTCGATTGCCATATTGACCCCAGCACAAAAACCTCTCGGGCTGGCGAGTAAAATTTTCATTCATCCACTCCAATGTTCGAAAATGGAAAACGAACGGCCGTTCCCCATAGCGCAATCACGTATCTCGTTAATGCGACTCCTTCCAGTTTAGCTGACCGCTTCCTTTTTCGGGAGGTAACCCTAAAGGTTAGGCCCATTTGGCACGAATTCAGAGATACTGGCCAAGGTTATATCCGGCTCCGTCGAAAAAGTGAAAAAAAGCCAGAAAATACGATTCCTAGCCCCTCTTTTACTCAATCCTGTTGGCCGAGTGACAAACACTACACGTTTCCCACTCAATTCGTTAGGCTAACGGATGAACGGGTCGCTTCTTAGATCCGTCACTCGTACTAATTCCCGCAAGATTGATGCTTACATCTCCGAACCATATTGAACTTAATTCGAATGCGATCGAGCGTGGCTATCGAAGTTGCCGCGGTGCGGCAAGGCGATATTTTAAGTCACACCTTTGGGCCACCGTAAATCTACCTCGAGATCAGCGTCGTGCTCTGGATGCCATCCTGTTCAACCTAATGCGCACACTCGATTTACTCGATCTTGAAAGCGCAGATGGACGATCTCTGGATGTCTGGTTCGAACTTCGGGACGACCTTAGTGATGCCTTCCGAGGGCAATGTACATCCGTCGAACTGGCTGCACTCGTTGACGCCAGTCGGCGTTTCCAAATCCCGAAACAATTTATTTTCGACCCGCTGCGTGGTGCTGACCTTTGGATTCGAAACCAAAAATTCCAAACCTTTGGAGAGCTCGAATCATTTTGCAGTTACGTTGGAGGTTCCTCGCTAGTCTCCGCCATGCCAATTCTAGGGGTGATCAAACCTGACTTTGAAGTGTTGGCGATTGAGTGCGGAAAAGCAATCATGCTGACGCAACTACTGGCGAATTGCGTTAACGACATGAAACGCAATAGAACATTCCTCGCCCAGGATGATATCGTGCGGTGCGAACTAGATATTCCCCGACTAAAGCTTCGTCGTCCCAGCCCATCACTTATTCATTTCGTGCGACTCTATGCTTCGCGCATTGAAAAAATGTTTTTCCGCGCTAAACACCTTGCTGAACACTTAGATTTCGATGGCAAACGCACACTAAAATCACTATTGGCGTTGCATTGGCAGATGCTTCTGAAGATGCAACTCACGCCCGAGACTATTTTGTGCGAAGAGGGCATACTCAACCGCCATGAAAGACTGGCGTTTAAATCGAGGCACTTACTTGGCCTAGAACGAGAGATTCCAATTTTCATTTCAAAACAATCAAATCAGTCGCACTGACCTCAACCATGGCAGACTGACGCTGTCTACTCGTTATCCTTTTCTCCGAGCCCGACCATTTCCAGTAGTTTCAATGCATTCGTTGTTTCAGCAATGCCTTGTCGCATTTGGTAGTCAAACGTCATTACACGAACACCGTCCACCTCTTCGAACTGCTCCGCAAAGTGCACCGTCTGACAAGCGGTCGCAAGGTCATCAGTGGTTGCCAAGTCTAAATCATGAGTCGAAATAGCGCCGATTGCATTTCCATCAATCAATTTACGAACGACACGACTGACCGCGATCTGCCGCTCCCGCGAGTTGGTCCCCTGAAGGATTTCATCCAACAAAAACAACATCCGCTTCGGATTGTCGGCATCATGTTTTTTCGCTGTATCAACGATCGCCTTCAGTCGCTTCAACTCAGCCATGAAAAACGAAACGCCATCTGCCAGCGAGTCCGCAATCCGCATACTTGTCTCGATATGCAAAGGTGGCAACGAGAAAGTCTTTGCACACACAACACTCCCCATCTGCGCCAAGACAATGTTCACACCGACGCTTCGCAGCAGCGTACTCTTCCCTGACATATTGGAGCCAGTGACCAGCAATACCGTGCCAGGCGGCCCCAATTGGACATCATTGGCAACCCGGGACTCAGACAGCAGAGGATGCCCAACACTCGTCCCTTTGACAATGGCCGCTGAATTTTCATTAGCAGAATTAACTTCGGGAAACACCCACTCGGGCTCATCCGCAGCCAACTTCGCCAGTGAGCACAAAGCCTCCCACTCACCCAAATCAGAAAACCAACCTCGTGCTTTTGCTCCGGTTCGACCTTTCCATTTCTCCATCATGAACAATACATGAGCATCCCAGAAAAACAGAAACTCCAAAATGATATAGAGAATGAAGCCCATGCCGTTTCGCATATTTGCCAAAAAAACCAGAAGCCCCAATTTATGCATGCTCGGCTGAGCGCCATTGTCGGTGCGCTGAATACGATTCTGCAGCCCTTTAAGCTTCTGCGATTTAGCAGGGAATTGCGACGCCATATCAAACAATGAAATGTAGTTTGCCGCTTGATCACTTCGCGAAGCAATGAGATTAAAATCATCATGAATAGCACCCGCGAATAAAATCGAGAGTCCAAAATTGACTGCGCAGGCAGCAAACAACATCGATCCGCTAACCATCGCCGGCGCGATTCCAACCAGAAGCAAAACAATCGCCACTAACGAGACAAGTGAAGTCAACCGTGAAACCCAGATTACCCAACCGCGATTTTCAAACCACGAAGGACTTTCACACCAGTCCACAAAGCGACTCGGCCCCGACCGGGCAACGGAAAGTTGTTCGCAGAGCAGGCGAAATTGAAGCCTCCACTCGAACTCGGGCTTCAATTCAGCCACCGCTTCCTGCCGCAAGGCTATTTCATCAGCGAGCGCCCCGTCAATAATCCATCGCTTCAACGTTTCAGTACCAAGTGGCGTGCGTGTAATGCCCAGCAACTTGTAAACCGAGCTATCTCCCAGCAAATCCAAATCTTTCGAAATAGGCGCGAATTCCACCGGCACATCAATCGGTTCGACTGAAATCTTGTCCCACTGGCGATGGTAACGCGCGAGTGATTCCTCGTGCATTTTCGAAAGAAGTGTGGAGAGCCGTAGTTCCGTTTGCATTTTTTCGTGAATAAATGCCACGACAAGAAATCCAATCAGCAGTACGGCACTGAGACAGTAAAACAACACGCCAAACGCCCAGGCATCGGCTGCCCCCATCAACAAACTTGCGAAAAAAGAGAGCAGCATGCCACCTCTCAAATAAGCGACGCTGCTCCACCGACCAGCGCATCGCGCCACGGTCGCTTGCTCATGACTGAGCTTGTCCTGATAGTAAGCCAGTACCTCTTCTCTTGACTGCGGACAATTCATGTTGCTGTTTGTATCCCGTGTACCGTTTTCTACCATCAATGCTCCCGATCTCCATGCGATCGCTTTGGTGTCCCCAAACTTGGTACCGCTTTAAATCTTCGGAGTAGACCGAGCTTTGCAAGGCCACATGCCTGCTACGGTTAGCGTCATCTCCACGCAAGCTCTAACCAGCTGACCCATTACTGCATGAAGGGCGTACCAAAGCCGAACCGCGTCCCGACAGTGTAAACCAATTACCCAACTTAGGAAATTCGAACCAAGACGTTCAGCCCGCTAAAATCCGCCTAACTCCGTCGAGCGTTTTACACGTTGGATTGCAATCATAAACGCTGCAGTTCGCAGACTTACATTCTTTTCGTTTGCCAATTGCCATACATCCTCAAATGCGGATGACAAAATTGAATCAAGCTGCTGCCGCACACGGTTCAAATCCCAACTGTAATACTGTCGGTTCTGCACCCACTCAAAATAGCTAACCGTTACACCACCCGCGTTGGCAAGAATGTCTGGGAGCACAGCAACACCGCGTTCAAACAGTCGTTCATCCGCATCGGCATCAACAGGTCCGTTCGCCCCTTCCACAATATACTTCGCCCGAATCTTCTCAACATTCTCCATAGTCACAACACCACCGAGAGCGGCAGGAACTAGCAAATCGCAGTCCAACTCCAACAGTTCGTCGTTCGTTATTTTCTCTGCATTGTCAAATCCTTGAAGCGACCTGTTTTCGATCACATGATGTAGCGCTGCGGGAATATCGAGTCCATCTTCGCGGTAGTAAGCACCGCTCACATCACTGATGCCTACAATTTTAAACTCTGACTCATACATAAACTTCGCTGCATGCGAGCCAACATTTCCAAATCCCTGAATTACGACACGCGTATCCTTTGGCAACCTCCCCAGACGCTTCAACATTTTAAAAGAGAGAATTCCAACACCACGACCGGTCGCCTCTTCTCGTCCTTTAGCACCGTAGTCCTCAACAGGCTTACCTGTGATGCACGCCGGATTGAATCCATGGTATTTTTCCCATTGATTTCTAATCCAGGCCATCGTTTCCGAATTAGTTCCCATATCCGGGGCAGGGATGTCGCGATCAGGACCGATAATGTCGTGGATCTGATCAATAAATTTTCGCGTGATTCTTTCGTTCTCTTTACGGCTCAGTTCACGCGGCGCCACGCAAATCCCCCCCTTGGCTCCGCCATAAGGAATGTTGACGACGGCCGTCTTCCAGGTCATCAGGGAAGCGAGCGCCCGAACTTCGTCCAGATCAACGTCCGGATGGTATCGCAAACCACCCTTCATTGGCCCTCGTGCGTTGTTGTGCTGAACACGATACCCCACCAAAGTCTCTAACCGCCCGTCATCCATTTCAACGGGGACTTCAACCGTGATCTCACGCTTCGGCATCTTTAGCAATCGCCGCGTGCTCTCTTCTAGCTCCAATGCATCTGCAGCGCGTTCGAAGTAATGGAGCACCGTTTCATAGGCGTTCATATGTTTACGATTTGCAACATTCGAATTCATCTAACCGCTCACTGATCTAAAAATGCCGTTCTGTCCGTCAGAATTCCAACATAGCTGTAACGAACTAACCGCAATTAACCTATCTTGTTGTTATTGCATCAATTTAACGAACTTTGACGCACTACGATTTACCTGATTTTTGACCTACAATATAACATCGGTAGATAACCGCAATCAGGGCACCTAAAAAGCAGTTTCCCTGACAAACGAAAACAATCACAGGCGAGCCTGTGGTGTAACCTGATTTTTTTTAATTAGGCAGCTCGTGACAATCGACATAACTCAATTCTGGAACCTCCTGACCGAAAGCAAATTGGTTGGAGTCGCTGAAACACAGACCTTATTCTCGGAATTTTCTGAATTCTCGGAAGAAAAAAATCCGGATTCTCTCGCCGAATTCCTGATCAACAAAAAGGCAATTACGCGCTACCAATCAAAAATTCTGCTGGCCGGCTATCATGGCCCTTTTCAATACGGAAATTACGTCGTCACCGAACAAATTGAATCAGGTTTTTTCCGCAACCAATTCAAAGCCAGACACAAAAAAACAAGCTATCCGGTATTCTTACAATTTATTCCCGGTACCGAAACTTCAGACTTGGAAACTTGGGAAAAAATTGAAAATGAAGTGACTCGACTTGTCCCGATCCGACACCCAAATTTGGCCGAAACCTTCGAGTCGGTGACTACGGCTGAACACCGCTTTGTCGTCACACAATTAGCAAAAGGGGTAAACCTACACGAAAAATTGCCCCGCAAGTCAAGGCTTCCCTGGAAGAAAGCATGCGAGGTCATGGCTCAAGCTCTCAAAGGTCTCGAGCAACTTCATACAAACAAAATTGTCCACAATGCGGTTTCTCCACGTACAATCTGGATCTCCAAAAACGGAGCAGTTCAACTTCGTCCCAGCCTGACCCAGGATTTAGAATTTGACGCTCCCGATAAATCTGAAAAAGGGAGTGAATCAAAATTTGACTACCTTGCCCCTGAAGCTTGGGATACCGCCAACACGGATTGGACAGACGAGCAGGGCATCGCTCAAGATTTGTACTCGGTGGGTTGCACCCTCTATCGAATCATTTCCGGCAAGCCGCCGTTTTCAGAACAGGATTTAAAAAAGAAAAAGAACGCGTGCTTAAACGATAGACCGCCAACACTTGAGAAGTACGAACTACCCGACGAATTATCAACTCTGATAAGCCAGCTACTTGCAAAAAAACCAGGTGACCGTCCGACATCCGCTCAGCAGGTTGGCAATATGTTGGCATTGCTCTCAGGCAAGGCAAAAGAAATCGAAACACTCGCCGCAGCCCCTTCGAAATCGCGACTGTTATTTCGAAAATCACTTAGCCCCGACTTTCCGGGCTATGCGCCAATTGCAGAAAAATCCATTCCGGAGATTGAGACCGGAGAAGAGAACGAACCGCTGGTCGACTCTTCTGAACGCTCAATCGAACGTAGTGAAAAAATTCAAGCGGCGGCAGAAGCAGCCCTGCGGCGTAAAAAGAACCGATGGAAAGTACCCGCTGCGATTGCGGCCGGCTTATTGGCGTTATCGTCACTAAGTGCTTTGCTTATCTACAACGCCTCAAACACGAAGGTCGTAGATATCTCCCCGAATGAATCCGAACCCGAAAACAACGACCCCGAAAACTCTGAGCCGATTAAACCTGGGACGACTCTTCCCGAGACGATTGATTCTCCTCCGGGTTTACGTCCGACTCTCGTTCAAAAATTAATTGACGACGACGATCGCTCGCTCTGGGAAACCCCTACCAATGGATCGCCGTTAGCAATTTCTTACGTGCCGCCAGCACCGAGAATTTTGTTTTCCCTCCGTTTATCGGAACTGCTGAGTTCTCCTGAGGGGAATTTAGTTGTGCAGAGCCTTGGCCCGTCGATGGCTGAGGTCATTAAGAACTTCCAAAATCAGAGTGGAGCAGAACTCGAAAACATCGAACGGTTAACGGTATCCTTTCACAATACCGGAGAGTTAACCTACTCACCGTATTTCATAGTCGAGCTTCGAAGCCCCATCGAAAAATCACGTCTAATGCAAGCGTGGAACGGACCCACCTTACAAACGCTCGAAAACGAACAGGAAATCTACACCTCCAACGATGGAAAAACCGCGTTTTACTTAATTTATGACAACCAAGCCAATACTCTCGCGCCAACCGATCCTGTCGATGAGGAATCCCCGGAAGACCAAGGGGAATCCGTTAGCGAGCAGAATTCCGAAGTCCAAATCTCGAAATTTGCCTTCAGTGAAAAACAACTGATTGAAAATGTTGCCCTCAATCTCGGCGCTTCAATGCTTGCCGGCTCTTTAGGAGACCTACTGGAATGGACTGACCGTGATCGCCATGTCAACATGCTGTTTTTACGGAGTTCATTATTCAACGATCAGGGACAAAGCCTCATGGGTCCTCGGGCGAAACTGCTCAACCGAGAGCTAAGCATTATGATGCCGGATGAAGTTCGAGGAGGTCTCGTTAGTTTCCACCTCGACGAAGAGTGCTACTGCGAATTAATTCTCGACAAAAACGTCGATTTAAAAGCGTTGGATCTGCAGACAATGATGGCCGCCGAATTTAAGAAACAGCGTGATCAAATCATGCTGTTCGTCGCCAAGATACCGTCTAGTCAATATTGGGATGTAGTTCGCATTCGCTATGGTGGAATGCTTGCGGACTTCTACAAAAACCTACGTTGGAACGTCGAGCATGGTCAGGTAATCGCGAACTGCTGGCTCCCGCCAATGGCGGCACACAACTTACTCGCAGCCACCGAACATGCCATTTCATTTTCTGCTGGAACCGGGGCTGCCGTCGAGCCCCAATACGCCGGTCCCAAAACTCTCGACGAGTTGCTCGCAATGAAACGAGATTTAAATATCGCCAATCCTCCCGATCTGAATGTACTTATCGC
Organism: Planctomycetota bacterium; assembly: GCA_029979005.1. Taxonomy (GTDB): domain Bacteria; phylum Planctomycetota; class Planctomycetia; order Pirellulales; family Pirellulaceae; genus Mariniblastus. The sequence goes on from JAPOIJ010000010.1 coordinate 25,845, forward strand.
AGATCTCCAAACAGAAATAAAAGATGACCTTGGCAAACTTCCTTTTGAATTCAACATTCGCCTGATTGGATCGGATCTTGAAAAAGACGGCATCACAAAAAATCAACGTCCAAGCGAACTGGTGATCGAACAAAAAAGCGTCTCAGAAATCCTGACTTCAATCATGATTGCCGCCAACCCTTCCAAAGATATCTCCGGAGCGAACGACCCAATGTGTAAACTTATTTGGGTGGTGAGCGATGATCCGGAAAAGCCGGGACAAAAGGCAATTTTGATTACGACCAGAGCCGCGGCAGCCGCTAAATCCTACCAATTGCCCCCCGCCTTTCAGGTACCTGAGTTACCCTAATTCAGCAACCGTTTGAGCGTCGTGCCCCAGACACGACCTGACAAAAAATCTTTTTAGTCAAACAAACCCCATCCGCACGAACACCCCAGATTTCAAGCTTGAACTCGCCATCGGCTAAGTGTCGCCAGATAATTGCTGGGGAACATGCCTTTAAGCCCCGTAGAACCGCCGAAACCCTAGGAAATCGATTGGATTCCGTAATTCGATTGAAAGATGGCGTGTGCAATGTCGACGAAAACCATAGAATGACTCGGTACAGCGAACCGTGGAAAAAACCATGTTCCGTCACGTCGCCGTCCGGTAAACGACTACATTCACTCGACGAGGTTCTCCGGTGCAGCCATTTTCCCTCATCTGTAAGTCATGTGCAGCTCGACTGAAGGTCACCAAAGCCTCAGCCGTTGGACAATTACTAGCCTGTCCGAAATGCGGAACCATGTTGCACGTGACGCCACCGGCAGGATGGTCGCCTCCTCCATCACAATCTGATTCACAGATTTCCAGTGAAAGTTTTGAAGAATCATCCGTCGCTGGCAAAGGGAACTTTGAGGATATCGAAGACCTTTTGACCGACGCTTTACCCGCCTCAAGTCCCCCGTCCGCTCCTCTCCACAAAACATCTTCATCTGAACCCGCCGCCCGCAATTCCAATGCAAGTGATTCAGCTCAAAAAAACAACTCAGACCATTTAGTTAAAGGACCCGTGCTTCCTAATGACCAATGGACTGGTGAAGGAACGCGACGTCGCAAAACATTTTCACTTGTGATATTTGGTGGATTAGCAACGATCCTGTTACTTGCTGCCGTTTGCGTAGCGATTGTTCTTAATGCGTCTCCGAACAATTCAGAAACTGCTAACGCGACCGACCCCCAACCTAATTTGGATCCCGTCGCCGAAGCAAACAATCCGGAAGGGATGCTCGAGGAAGATGATCTGATAGACGTCGGCCCCTTTGCTGAAGCTCCCATTGAAAAACAAGGCACCCCGGATGTGGGTGAGGCTCCACCAATCATCGACGCTCAACCCAATCCAGGTAACCAACAAGCAACCAACCAACAAACTGAAAACAATGCTGATCAAGTCGCCGCTGAGCCGCCTGCGAAAACGGGGGGGAAGAATTTTAAACTGCAAGAGATGGGTGCTCCGGGCGTAGGTGAACTCGCAAACCCTAATCAGGAGAACAATGCAGAAAACGATCAAGAATTCAAAGAAATGGAAGCGCCCCCCAAACTATCCGGAGCGAGTCCGTTCTCTGAACCACCGCCGAGCTCACCGTTGGATATTGAACCGACGGAAGAACCTTCTCCCCAAACCCAAATTGGCATGGTTGAAGCCTTTGAAAACGATCTTGGTAACTTAACCGACTTACTCGCGGGCGCCGGCACCTCACTAATGGAATTCAAGGATCTAACTGCCGCGATCCGAACTCGAGAGAACATCGGAATTCCCAAATACATTATCGACAAACCCGAGCTTCCCGAACTGGAAATTGAAGAAACGCTTGAGCTTTTTGTCCCGGGAATGAAATTTGAGTCGCCGGTTCACTTACAGAGAATCCTACGCGACCTTTCCTCACTGTCCGGCTTGCCAATAACAATTGACGCTCGCTCAATTGCGGCTTCAGGGAAACTACCTAATCCGAAAGTTAAGTTTGACAAATCAAACGCCTCACTCAAAGAAACCCTGGAGGACCTTCTAGCCTCGCTGGAAATGCAGTACAGGGTGGACGGGAACGGAATTTCCGTGGGCGTTTTCCCCGGCAGTGAAAAAACGCAGAAAACATTCGAATTTCCGGATCTTATTGCATTAAATCCAGAATCCAGACTTCAGCTAATTTCTGAAATTCAGGTTCTTATCGCACCTGAATCCTGGGTCGCTGAAAACGAACCGGCAAGCATTACGGTGAAGGACAATCAAATTGTTGTTAACTGCAGTGAATCGGTTCAAAATCAATTGGAAGAATTATTGACCAAGCTGAACGCATCGTTGAAACTTAAGACCGATCCGGCGGATCCAACTGCGATTAAAACACTCGCTTCAAAATGGAAGAAACTTGAATCAGAGCTTGCCCAGAACTCTCAACTCAAGCAATCAGTCCAGTCCGATTTGACAGTATTCCTGGAACGTCTTCGTGAAAACACTGGCATCACCACAATTCCTGACTTTAACGCTCTTTTGAGCGACGGTTGGGGGCCACAAACCTCTATTCCCGGCAATGTCGTCGAAACCACAATGCAACGCACGATCGAAGAGTTAACTCGATCCATGAATCTGACCTACACGGCGGTCGACGGTAAAACGCTCATGATTACGACCTACGACCGTGCAGCTCAACTAATCGACCTTGAGGTTTATGCGCTGAGTGGATTAGTTCCGGAACGATTACCTACACCTCAATTTCAGCGATTGATTATTGAAACGCTTGGCTCACAACTTAACTCAGAAAAAGTCCGCTATATCTACCAGCCCGTCTGCAATTGCTTAATCGTCACGGCGCCTCAACAGATTCAACGCCAAGTGGAAGCACTTATCAAACGCTTAAAGAAAGAATTGAATGCTGAGCCGACGGATGACCTGAATCTGATTCAAGCCTCCCAATAGCCCTGAACACTCGCCGTTTTCGACCTTCGGATTACACGCAAGGTTCCTAGGTCGGGTCGACAGATTCAAACTTCCGACGAAACGTATTGCCCGCTCGAATACCATAGTGTTCACTTTGAAGGGAGTAGTGGCTTGAGAACCAATTTTCAATGGAGTCATTTCGACATTGGTCGTAGTTAGGATTGGCGACGATGGTTTTCCCTTCAACCGTTTGTCGAATTTCAGTATCTTCAACCAATACCTTACCACCCTTGATGACCATGTGCGGCAATTCGAACATCCGCTGGTAGTTTGAATTAGGTTCGTAAACACAAATGTCAGCATCGGCCCCGGCCCCTAAATGACCTTTGTTTTTCAAGCCGAGGATTCTTGCCGGGCCCGCGCGGGTAATCACTGCAATTTCACTCAATGTGTACTCACGATCTAAATCCGCCAAACACGAGTGTTTTAACACCGCCGGATTTAACTGAGCGATTTTTTCACGTCGAAAGTCTCGATCCATCAACAGGCGAACAATCTGAGGGTAGGCTAGAAAACTGCCTCCGTTCGGGTGATCCGTACTCATCGCCACTTGCCAAGGATTGTCAACCAATAGATACCATTCGAGGCCAATCGCCCACTGCAAAGCGTGAATAAAGTTTTTGTTCTTATACGCAATCGGAGAAACACCACACCCCGACTCTAATTCCGCGTCTGCGGAATACCATTTTTCACCACTGATTTTTTGAAGGTAATAACCGAGCGGTCCATCTCCAGTCATACTGGTCGTCCGCCCAAACATAACTTGCCCGACATCGATCGTGAGTTCCGAATGGGTATTGATGTACTCTGCCAACACGCGGGTTTTAGAGCAAAGGGAGGTCTCTTCCTCCGAACCTCCTCCATAACTATGGAACTGAATGTGCGCGAGGTGAGCCCGTGTCCCATTTACAGCCTTCAACGTCTCTAAAGTCGTTTCCCAATTGCCGGGGATCCCGAGATTGTTTGTATGAATATGGACTGGATGAGGCAGGTCCAGAGCATTCGCCGCTCGTGTTATTGATTGAATAATTTGACGCGGAGTAATGCCGAACCCATCGACTCGTTGATCCAAATCTTTTGCGTTTCCGCTCCGCGATTGCTTCCACAATTCAACTCCACCCGGATTCACAATTTTAGGAGCAAAGGCGCCCACCCGATTCATTAGCCACCCGAGAAACGACTGCAAACCTGCTTCATCGCCGTTGGCAATGCAATCCATGATGTAATGATTGTTGCCCACCAGGGTAAAAAATCCGGTGTCAACATTGGGAATTTGCTCAAATTCAAAATGCGCATGCCGAGCAGCCAATGGGGGAACCGCTGCATCAAAACAGGTGGTATAGCCCAGCCCCGTGTACCGATATCCTGTCGTAAATATGCTTGGCACACTTCCCATAGAACCGCTGTGCAAAATTCCATCTTCCAACGCACTACGGCCTTGAGGGACAGACCGATTCTGTTCCGGCTGCATTTTCCTTGCCGTGTTGACTTTGGGGCCAGCAATGTGACAGTGCATATCGACTGCACCCGCCATCACAATTCGACCGGAAACATCAATCGCTTTATGCGGGACGGATTCAGTCGGCGGATTAACAATTTGACCACCCCGAATCCAAATGTCCCTCACCTCGCCAGTCATCTTTGAGACTGGGTCAATAACCGTGCCACCCGCAAGTTTTAGATAAGGCTCCATCGAAATCAAAACGCTTATAATGGTAAAAGACTAATTCGGTGCGAACCCATTGTGACGCGACCGGCGAAATCGAACCAGTCCGATTGGGAAGAAGCTCGCCGTAGGCCGCCCAGAGTCAAAAACCAACCCTCAGACAACACTCAACGTGGCTTTCGAGGACGCCTCGCCGATTTTGATTTAGATTTCGTTGATCGCCACTTACGTTTTCTTTTTATGCCAAACGTCAACTCGAAGTTCGCGTCGTCGCCGTCGAAAGCACTCAAGCGATCATCTGCCTTCATTTTGGCCTCCAACTGCTCGAGAACCGAATCCAATTTATCATAATTTTGGCTGATACGATCCAACCGTCGGCGAACCTCCGGACTCTCGGCGCATAAATCAGATTGATCAATTTCAATCTTGCGGGACTTTAGTTTATTTGTAGCAAACAGATTCATCATGTATTGGATCACTTAGCACTCATGGCCTCGCAGCGATGGAGACCGACACTCAATTATTTCCAGTCATACCATTACAAACAAGGATAAAACCAGTTTTTCAATAAAACAAAGGAGAAGATCTCCCGACCTAACACTCAATCTTCTGATTTAGAGTCAATTTATCATCACTGCAGCAAAAATGAACTTCAACTCAATGCGCAAACTGCAAGCGCTTCACCTTAGAATGTTTGCTAAAATCAGAGGCTCGTCAAAGTATTCCTCCCGATTTCGATCGCCAACAAACGGAGTTTGCTGAGATGTCCACGCTATCTGAAGTCCTCGACGGTTCTACTACAGCGCTGTTAACAATTGCGCCGCTACTGCCCACCTCCGAATCCATTAACGAGGTTGTTAATCAACTCTCACCTGCAATTGCCCGGGGCTATTTTACTCCAGAGGAAGATGAATTAATTCGAGAGAAATTCTCCAAATACCTCACCGTACGAGCCGCACTTTATTCAGTGCTGATGGATTTAAAACCGATCATTTTTAACCAGATTAAACCGAACGACGATGAATATAACAAAGTCTTCCTGATTGCTTTTTGCACCGCGGCAATGCTTCGGAGATCCGGCCGGCATTTGGTTGTCAATTTCAGAAGCAACAAAATGATTCGGCGAAAGCTCAACGAAGCAGAGCCTCGTTATGGCATTCCTCGAAAACAATTCACCGCTGTTTATCGGTCTTTGACGTCACTTCGAAACGTAATTACCTTCCGGCAAGGCGTAAAATATTTCGAAGAAAACCGCAATACAATCCTGGGGCTCGACGCAGACCCCAAACTGTTACCGATTGTCGAATTGTTGAAAATAGAAATACCTTACATTGAGAGTAACCTCGACGACGATCTAAAGAAACGACTTCAATTCCGCCTGCACTCTGCCAAGCGCCGAAGCCTTGGAGTTATTCAAAAAACTAGCTTTAGCGCGTTCAAAATCTCGGGACGCTTGATCTCTGAAATTCGAAACCAGTGGAAACGGAAGCGTGTCACTCCGGTCGTACAGCGAAAAATCCAGCGATACCTCCAGCCTGGTGATGTCATCATTTCACGACATGACGATGCAGCCACCAACTTATTTCTTCCCGGATTTTGGCCGCACGCGTCACTTTATATAGGAAGTCAAAAAGAGCGTGCAGAACTGGATCCAGACAATCTGTATCCACAACTACAACTCGCCAAGGATCCAAAGTGTACCCTCGAAGCGCGAAAAGACGGGGTCCTATTTAGAGAACTAAGTGACACGCTGAATGTGGACGCCTGCACTATCATTCGACCGAAATTAACCAAAGAACAAATCCGTGACGGACTTGCCCGAGGCATGAGCCACGAGGGGAAAGAGTATGACTTTGAATTTGACTTTACCCGAGCAGACAAACTCGTGTGCACCGAAGTAATCTATCGAGCTTTTGACGGGATTGGAAATGTGCAATTTAAATTGGCCAATCGCTCTGGGCGACTTTGTCTTTCCGCGGAAGACCTATTAGACAGCGCTGTTGACGACCAATATTTCACTGTAGTTGCAGTCTACGGATCTCAGGGGAATCGTTTTTTTGAACAAGATACCGCGGTCAAAAAACTCATTGAAAGCTACCGCAAAAACAACGATTAGAGGGCTGTTTCTCCCGAGCCCCACCACATTTCCTACGCAACCTACGATTAAAGTTGCCCGACTGGACTACTGTCGAGACCACACAAACAAACGATGAGTTGCCCCAACAAACCAAATTACCGGCAAACTCCACACCGTTTCGCTGCCAGTAAGTCAGATTAAATTGGACATAAAGCGCTAGATTGCTTTGCTGAGCATCGCCGACGATTCGACCGATAACTCCATGAGTAGTTCCGCGGACATGACACTCTGCTGATTCACGGTTTTTCAGGCGAATAAAAAGCAATGGCGATTCCACACCCCAACCTCAATTCATGCAACAAAGTCGGTTGCTCGGATTCGGTCGACGCAGGTCGATGCGTCAATTTTCCCAAAGCCATTTTGCTTGCGTTCTGTCTGTATTTCCTGACGGCTCACACGCAAGCCAACGGGCAACAGCTCAACACATCGCCAGCCGCACTTTCCGCTCCCATCAAATTTACGCCACCTACTTTTAAAGCTGAATTAAGCGATCAGCTAAATTCGCTTCCAGTCATAACAGCAAGTTCAACGGGGCGAAGCGAGACACCCGAATTCCAATTTCAATCTGAGCAGAAGGCTGGTAAATTCCGTGAAACGGGTATCAGCGAGCAAGTCGATTTTCTCGGAAATGAGCGACCTTTTATTCAATCGTTCCCTCAACTTGAATCCGATTCAAACATCCCCCTCTCAAGTCAAGAGATGACCACGAGAAAGAACGGGCCATCGCCAAGTCCATTCCTCCCCTCAATTCAGTCAACTCCTCTGAAGTCCACAAATTCGATCACTCCTGCCCCTTCATCTAATACGGCGATCGAAAATGACGACAACACGATCATCCAGCGGTTTCCCGATGGGACTCCAAGTATTATTCGCAAAGTCGAATTGGATGAAGACGGCAATTACAGAAACCAGGGAGCCTGGGAATCTTTTGATAAAACTGGCCAAATCATTACCAAAGGAAATTACACCGACGGCAAGATGGACGGTGCCTGGAGTCGAATCCATGCTGCGGATTCCGGAGGTCTGTTTAAAACAAAACCATTCAATCTCTTTAAAGGCCCATTCCTTTCGGTCGCAGAATTCAAAGAAGGTCAATTAAATGGCGCGTGGTCTATCTATGATCAATTCGGTTTGAAGATTTTTGAGATTAACTACAAACAGGGAATTCGGGATGGCTCTGCAAACTGGTATTACCCCAACAGCGCTAAAATGAGGGTAGCTACATTTAAAAGCGGCTACCTTGACGGCGACGTGATCGAATTCAACGAAGCTGAACAAATCCTCGATCGGCAACGATATGTGGTTGGTAGGCCAATCATTAGAAACTCGACGTTTTATCGACCCAATGTAAAAAAGACCGTTGACTATTTTCTCGGCCCCCAAAATAAACCCCAAGCGAACGATAATTGGTGGGCGGCTCGGCCAGCCGAGTACCGAACATTCGGCTCACAAATACAAAGCGGTTCAGCGATGTCGTGGTTCGAAAACGGCCAACCCAAAAAACGTGGGCAATTTGATAACGGACAACCAACAGGGCAATTCGTTTGGTGGCATGAAAACGGTAATAAACAAACCGAAGGAATCTACGAAAATGGCAAGAAATCAAACCGTTGGGTTTGGTGGTACGAAAACGGCATGAAGCGTATTGAAGGCACGTACGAAAATGACAAACCCGTCAGTCTTTGGCGTGCCTGGAACGAAGATGGTTCGCTGAAAACGGAAAAAAATTACGCCACGTCTCCCTCCCCCGTTAACCCAGCCGAAAGTGAGCCATCGGTAGAGGATACCGACATCGAGATTTTTCCAAACTCCTTGCCTAGCCCTTCCTTGCCCACACCTGACGCAGAGGGCAGCAAAGACCGACCCAACCAGATTGAACTCCTGCCTCCCCCGGAAGAAGATTCAACTGACGATACCGACGAAGTAGAATCTGGCGAAACCTTGGAACTGGCTTCCCCGCAGAGCAATGACCCTTCCAGCAATAAGTCGGAAACGATCAAATAACGATTTGTTCTAGAAATGTCAGGCTTATGTTCAGTTGGGCTCACCCATAAACTCGGTCAGCCCTATCTCGCTAATTTCAGCAAACCTGATGAGAGCCCATCTCTGATGCTCAGTTCGCATCCTCGGCCATGGGGTCGAATTCGAGATAGCGTTTGAGCACGCCCGTGAAAAAATAAAACGGAATCGTGTCAAACAATGCGATCACAAATTTGAAGACATAGCCAGTGACGATAAACATCATTAATTTTTGAAAAAGCTCATCGTTCGGCAGACCCGCTGGAATCGGCAAAGCGTTTGCATAGAAGTGTGTGATCAAAATCACTGCTACGGTGTCAACCGCCTGACTCACTAAGGTTGATCCGTTATTTCGCAACCATAAGTGCTTTCCTTTTGTCAAACGTTTCCAAAAATGGAACAGGTAGACGTCGCAGAATTGGGCAGCGAGGTAAGCAACCATCGAAGCTGTGACTGCCCCAAAGGTTAATGCGCGGATTTGATAAAAGGCAAAATTGTTTGGGTCGGAAACACTCCCGCCAATCACAGAAACGCTTTCGATTGGTGGCAAACCCGTTTGTGGATCCATCTCGGGAACCTGAGGCAAGATACCTCCGAGGTATAAAATGAAAACGACCCAAATATTTAGCAAGAGCCCGACCGTCACTACCCAATTGGCTCGTCGACGCCCGTAAAACTCACTGATTAAATCGGTACAAAGAAAAGTAACAGGGTAGGGGAGTACTCCAATAGCGACCGCAAAACTCCATCCTTCGGCCGTACTCGCCCATTGCCCCCAATTCACAATCCTCCCGGCATCCGTTGCGTCGATGCTAAAGAAGACGAGGAACCGACTGATTCCAAGAATATTTAACATGGTCAACGAGCCAAGGAATATTCCCGCCATGACCAAAAAAACCCGCTCTCGTCTTGCCTGCAGGTGCGAAACTTCAATGGGATGAAGCGGCTCAATCGGTTTGGACGATTTTATAGCAAATTTCATGTTTAAATCTCGGTAACAGATTTTTCGATTGCCAGGTTATTCGGCACGCCAGCGAAACCACGAACTGCCTTGCAAGCCTGACAGGAGCAGCGTTCAGGCAGTTGTTGACATTTTGGATCGCCTAACGCGCCGGTTCAAAGCACAAACGATGATCAAAGCTCAGTCGAAATCCGACAATTCCAGCTACCGTCCTGTTCATTGATTTCTTGAAACTTGAGATTCGTTGATTAACCCCATTTTGCCGACACGTTGGGCGATACAAACATCCAAGTTTGCCTAAAATTTAATCCGACTGCAATGTTTGGCAAGCTAACGTGACATTTTGATTCAGGAACTCTTTCCTTTAGCCCCTAGAAACACCGAACCAAATCGTTAAAATGCGGTCTGATCTTTAACATTTCAAACCGCCCAAATGCACGACGGCGACTTCTCGAACCCAACGAGCCTTGGTTCCAGAGAGAAGTCCCGGAGGTCGCTTGAACGACCGTTGTGTCACATCTACGAGGTTCATGTGGACTCTGATAAACAATTATTGAAAACCCCGCTCCACCAATGGCATATCGACCATCACGGACGCATGGTGGAATTTGCTGGGTGGTCGATGCCCGTACAATACACAAGCATTATTGACGAGCATCTACAAACCCGCAACTCGATCGGCATGTTCGATGTTTCCCATATGGGCCGGCTCTATTTTTCGGGGACCAGGGTAGCGGAATTTCTTGATGGATTGACAACCCGCCGGGTCGCCGGCGTGGATACCGGAAAGATCAGATATTCTTTAATGACGAACGAATCAGGCGGCATTCTTGATGATGTTTTGGTCTACCACCTTCCCGACCTGAATGGCGAACCCTTTTACATGATGGTCGTTAATGCAAGTAATCGAGCCAAAATTGTAACTTGGTTAAATGAACGCAAGTCGGGTACAGACATTCAAATCGACGACCGCACTGAAGCCTCGGCCATGATTGCAGTCCAAGGACCTTTGGCCAATGATGCTGTCAAAGAATTGTCTGATTTCGACCCAGACTCATTGGCTTATTATACCGGAACTACGACTCGCATCTGTGGGAAAGAAGCGATTCTTTCCCGCACTGGCTACACCGGCGAAGACGGTTGTGAAATTATGACTGGCGGCGAAGATGCGCAGCTTATTTGGGACGAGGTCTTCAAGCTCGCTGCAGCGAAGGGAGGAGGAGCCGCAGGCCTGGCCGCACGAGATACACTTCGCCTGGAAGCCGGCATGCCACTTTACGGTCACGAACTTAATGAAGCGACCAACCCTGCCCAAACTGACTTGAAATTTGCCATTCAAATGAAAGGGCGAGAATTTGTTGGACGATCCTCGATAGCCGAAGCCAGAAAGAACAGTGAACTATGGATCAGAACTGGACTCGAACTGGAAGGCCGACGAGCAGCCCGCGAAGATTGCAAAGTTTTTCAGGGTGAACAGGAAGTCGGAGTGGTGACCAGCGGAAGCTACACACCAACACTCCAAAAGTCGATTTCAATGGCCTATATCCATCCTGAGTATCGCGAACCTGGAACAGCCTTATCGGTGGATATCCGCGGAAAACTGCACAAAGCCACCGTCGTTCAGATTCCCTTTTACCAACGCCCGGTCTAACGGCAATATCTCAAGCCATTGGAATTTATATTTTTTAATTCCCGAACAAATCAATCAGTAACTTAATTTCCAACCCCCAATTGATGGAGCTTTTACGGTGACACCAGAAGAACTAATTTTTGCTGAAACACACGAATGGGCCCATATCGCGGAACAGGATGGGGAAAAAATTGCCACCATCGGAATTTCAGCCAATGCAGTGGAAGCCCTGACCGATTTGGTCTACATGGACTTGCCCGCCGCCGGCACCGCAGTAACCGCAGGCGATTCATTTGGGGAAGTTGAATCGGTCAAAGCAACCAGCGAGCTTTACAGTCCCATGAATGGGGAAATTGTAGAAGTGAACACCTCGCTTCCGGACAATTTAGAAATCCTTAACTCTGATCCGTACGGTGAAGGCTGGATCATTAAAGTAAAGGTCAGTGGTGATACTCCCGAGAACCTGATGGATTACGCTGCCTACCAAAAGCAGTGTGACGAGGCCCATTAAGTCCTGAATCGTTTAGCGGGTTTAATGAGGGGGCAAGCTCATTGTTAAGGCCCCCAAACTCCATGATTTAGAACAACTGTTGAACTCGAAATCCACGACATTTGGAAGTTAGCGTAATTTTATTCCATTTGTCGGCTTGGAAATCGATAACTTACCGATCTCTTAGCGACGACTCGATCGGTCGTCCGCTCCGACTCAAAATCGTCGACCTTAAAAATCGACGTTATTCCTCTAGACGAAGTGAACGATTCAATGACAACCCAATCGCTTGAAGGCACTGACATTCGGCATTTGGCACAGCGAGAAGATTTTATCGATCGCCACATCGGCCCCAGCGCAACTGAGATCTCGGAGATGCTCGCCACCATCGGTGCAGCATCACTTGATGACTTGATTGATTCTACGGTGCCTTCCAGTATTCTGCTTGAGCAGGGCCTAAACCTTCCAGAAAGCACAACGGAAAATGCAACGTTGAATCGACTTCGCCAATACGCGGACGAAAACGTTGTCAATCGTTCAATGATCGGCATGGGTTATTATGGGACGCATGTTCCGAACGTCATCCTGCGAAACGTCCTCGAAAATCCCGGATGGTATACGGCGTACACCCCTTACCAAGCCGAAATTGCCCAAGGGCGGCTTGAAAGTTTACTGACCTTCCAGCAAATGGTCATGGACCTCACCGGGATGGCAATGGCAAACGCTTCGCTGCTCGACGAAGCAACCGCTGCGGCGGAAGCGATGGCGTTGTGCAAACGCGCCAGTAAACTTGCCTGCAATCAGTTTTTCGTCGCTGACGATGTGCATCCTCAAACACTGGATGTTATTCGTACTCGTGCCAAGTACTTTGGTTTCGAGTTGATAATCGGCCCCACCGAGTCTGCGGGCGATCATGAGATTTTTGGGGCGCTACTCCAGTACCCTGGAACCACGGGACAAGTAAGAGACTTAACCGCCGTTATTGACAGCGTCCATGAACGGAAAGCGCTTGTAGCAGTCGCGAGTGATTTACTGAGTCTTACTCTCCTCAAACCACCTGGAGAGATGGGAGCAGACATTGTTCTGGGCAGTGCCCAGCGATTCGGGGTACCCATGGGTTTCGGTGGCCCGCACGCTGCATTCTTCGCGACTCGCGACGCTTACAAACGTTCCGCCCCCGGTCGTATTATTGGTGTCTCCAAAGATCGACGGGGGAAAACTGCGCTTCGCATGGCGATGCAAACCAGAGAGCAACACATTCGACGGGACAAAGCAACCTCCAACATTTGTACAGCCCAGGCTCTCTTGGCCAACATGGCAGTATTTTACGCCATATATCATGGCCCCGAAAAACTGAAGACGATTGCAACGCGCGTGAATGCACTTACACATTTCGCAGCCGAGCGTCTGCAAGTAGCAGGTTTCAAAATCGAATACCAGAATTTCTTCGATACCGTTTCCGTCATTACGGATAACGCAGAGGCAATCGTTAATGCTGCGACGAAAGAATTTGGATTAAACCTTCGCTTAATCGATGCAAACCATGTTGGCTTTAGTTTTGATGAAACGACCGGCGGGGAGGATATCGTTTTATTGCTGTCTGCATTCGGAGTGGATACTTCAAGCATTAACCCTGAACTAGTTGGAGAAACACTTACTCCATCCATTCCGGCCGAGTTACTTCGTCAATCAGAATTCCTGACCCATCCCGTGTTCCACCGCTACCACTCTGAAACCGAGATGCTCCGCTACCTGAAAAGACTTGAGAACAAGGACTTTTCGTTAACGCACGGAATGATTCCGCTCGGGTCATGCACAATGAAACTCAACGCGACTGTGGAAATGATCCCGGTCACTTTCAATGGATTCGCAAATGTACACCCGTTCGCCCCGCGTGATCAGTGGACAGGTTACCAAACCATGATTGAACAGTTGCGCGATTGGTTAATCGAAATCACCGGCTACGACGCCATGTCCATGCAACCCAATTCGGGAGCCCAAGGAGAGTATGCAGGCTTACTCGCGATTCGCCGTTACCACGAAAGCCTGGGAGAGGGCCATCGCGACGTATGCCTAATCCCCAGTTCTGCTCATGGAACCAATCCTGCCAGTGCGAGTATGATGGGCTTGAAAGTCGTGGTTGTTAAAACAGACGACAGCGGAAACATCGACCTCGAAGACCTAAAAGCAAAGGCCGAACAGCACGCTGATAATCTATCGAGCCTAATGATCACCTACCCGAGCACGCATGGTGTTTTCGAAGAGACCATTCGAGAGTCTTGCGACATCGTTCACCAATTTGGCGGCCAGGTTTATATGGATGGAGCAAACATGAATGCGTTGGTCGGCATTGCTGCACCGGGTAAATTTGGTTCAGACGTTTCCCATCTAAACCTGCATAAAACCTTTTGCATTCCTCACGGTGGCGGCGGGCCGGGGATGGGGCCAATCGGTGTTAAGTCACATCTTGCTCCTTTCTTGCCGAACCACGTTGTTCATCCAATTGAAGAGCTCGCGAGTACCAACGATGGTGCCGTATCAGGCGCGCAATATGGTAGCGCAGCCATCCTTCCTATCTCCTGGGCTTATATTCACCTTATGGGCGGAGCGGGCCTCAAGAAAGCAACGCAGGTCGCAATCCTCAACGCAAACTACATTGCCAAAAGACTGGAGGGCGCGTTTGAGGTGCTTTTCAAAGGGCGAAACGACCGTGTCGCCCATGAATGCATTGTTGATCTCAGACCGCTCAAAGAGTCGACAGGAATTACCGAAGTCGATCTTGCTAAACGACTCATGGACTACGGATTCCACGCCCCGACAATGTCGTGGCCTGTGGGTGGGACAATTATGATTGAGCCTACCGAAAGCGAATCAAAATCTGAATTAGATCGTTTCTGCGATGCAATGTTGTCAATTCGAAAAGAAATACAAGCGGTCGAAGACGGCACCGTCACGGCCGAAGCTTGTGTCACGCATCAGGCTCCCCACACACTCGACGACCTCGTCGATGAAAATTGGGACCGTCCCTACACGCGTGAAGAGGCTGTTTTCCCGAGTATGCAAACGCGACAGGCAAAGTTTTGGCCAACGGTAAATCGAATTGACGATGTCTACGGTGATAGAAATTTTGTCTGTTCTTGCCCACCTATCTCGGATTACGAAGAGACAGAGTAGTTCAGATTAGCACACGAAGAGGTACCGTTGATTGCTCAGTAGGAATTCGAAACAACCATGCATCGGGCTCGTTTAATAATCGATCCACCATCAACTGGCAGTTGGAATATGGCAGTTGACCAAGCGATTTTGGAAACCGCCGATAAAACTGGTTTGGTAACGCTTCGGTTTTACCAATGGAGCGAACCGGCACTGTCACTTGGATATTTTCAAAACCACGTTGATCGAAACCAGCATCCTTCAAGCCTCACCTGCCCGATGGTTCGACGTCGCACTGGTGGAGGCGCGATCGTACACGACCGTGAGCTCACCTATAGCCTTTGTGTACCCAGTAATAATCGCTGGTCATCGCAAAACGAAGAACTCTATGATGCGATTCACAAAATAATCATTGGTCTATTAAAGGAAGATGGGCATTCAACCTGTTTGCACCGCGATTCGAAAACCAATCCGAACGTCGAAGAGGATGCGGAGATGTTGCAAAAAAAAGAAACCTCTCCTTCGCCCGTCGACCCCAAAGCATTTCTATGCTTTATGCGACGTTCTTCAGGTGACGTGGTTTTTAATGGACATAAGATCGTTGGTAGTGCCCAGAGACGGTTAAAGAATTCCTTGCTTCAACACGGCAGTGTCTTGTATGGGAAGTCTAGTTTCGCTCCGGAATTATCCGGAATCAACGACATTTGTGGCTCAGAATACACCTTTGTCGAGCTGGCAAGTCGCCTTTTGCCCCCGATCGAAGATTATCTTGGTACCAAGATGGACCGGCAAAATTTAACGGAACTAGAAAATCTAGCGGTCAAACGAGTCCAAAATAGCCACTTTAGAAACCCTAAGTGGCTTAACCGGAGCTAGAACCATATTTATCTCTTTAAATTGGAATCTAACATATGGCCACTACAAGAAATTTGTTGTCAAATATCAACATTGCGGTCGATTTTCATCTACAATTAGGGGGAATCACGCAGTTTGACTTTAAAACTTCGTTAAACATAATGATGGAAATTCGGCTGATTTGACTGGGTAACGCACTTGTTGTTTTTTTGCGACACTTGGTAAGTCATAAGCGATCCTGAAATCAAGGGGACGAAACGGAATGCAAGTAGTTTTAAGAGTTGTCGGTGGAAAGAATGATGGTCGTGAGATCACAATTGCCGTTCCCAGGTTCATCATCGGACGTGGAGACACCGCTCATCTTAGGCCTGCCAGCGACTTAGTGAGTCGCGAACATTGTGAAATTCTTTTCGGTGACGGAAAAGTAGTGATCAACGACCTTGCCAGCCGCAACGGTACGTTTGTAAACGGAAAGCAACTGACGGAAACTCACGTCGCAAAATCTGGCGACTCACTTCGCATTGGCCGCCTGCAGTTTGAGGTGGTGATTGATCCTGTTAAAGCAAGTGCGAAAAAGCCAAGAGTAGGCGATGTGGTCGAAGCCGCCGCCAGGACGGCACAAAACAAGAGGCCGTCCCTCGAAGACAGTATTACCGATTGGCTTACTGACTCCGAAGATGATCCCAACACAGCGGAGCGGAATGCCATCGCTTCTTCAGAGACCATCCAGTTGAATCTGGAGGAAACGAGTGTTTTTGGAACCTCTAAGAAAGATCCAGTCGCTGAAGAAGGCGAAAGCAAAGACGAAGAATCCCCCTCAAAAGGTGGTCCCAAGAAACTACCTCCAATGCCTAAGCGTCAACACGACAGTTCGACGACGGCTGCCGATGATGTTTTGAAAAAGTTTTTCAACCGTCGCTAAGGACTAATGATCCGACAATTAAAATTTTGCACAGAGCCTTTCTTTAACTAAGAAGAGGCTCTTTTTTTGTTTTTTCAATATATTTGCCAATTTCAATCCCCTCGAATCGAAATAGGAATGTCTCTGCCTACAAACTCTTGTAGGCAAATATTCCAAAAATACTCAAAAATCTCATCGATCCGAAAACCCTGGGTGAGCTTACTGGGTATTGCCTAAATAATTCTGAAAGCGAGTGTGCAATTTGGCTGAAGAACTTCCAATCTTGGTGAACCAATGTATCGCGGGGGATCAGCTTTCCTTCAGTAAATTAATTCGTCGATTTCGCGGGCAGGTTTACGGCCTTTGCTTTCGAATGCTTGGTCAGCGAGAGGATGCCGAAGATGCCGTGCAGGAGACCTTTGTTCGCGTCGCAAAAAACCTGCACCGCTGGGATCCTGAACGGGCATTTGAACCGTGGCTATTGACGATCGCGGGCAACCGTTGCCGAACTCGGCTTGCCCAGCGAATGCGACGCCCCGGAACACTAACACTGGACCATCCCGTTGCCGATCATTCTGTTGACGAAAACAAAGCCAAACTTCTTTCCGAGGAACTGGACCACGCGCTCTTAACGGTCAGAAAAGAGTATCGCGAAGCATTTGTGTTATTTCATAAAAATGAAATGTGCTACACCGAAATTAGCGAGGCACTCGACATTCCGCTCGGAACTGTAAAAACCTGGGTCCACCGCGCCCGCCGTGAGTTAATTATGAAATTACGATTACGAGGAGTGCTGAATGAAGAGAACTGACCCCCTCCATTGCAACGATTTTGAAAATCGCATTCACGAGATCTTGGATGATCGTTTAATCCTAAGTGCTGATGCAAAACTCCTCGAGCATGCCACTGAATGTCCCGAATGCGCAGTATTGATGCAAGATTATGAAAACATGGAACTGGCTTTTTCTCTGGAAAGCACGAGCCATGGCTTGCCGACCCCACGCCCAGTGATTGCCGCCGAATTTATCACACGAAACACCAGTGTCATTCTAGCGCTGGTTGCGACGCTTGTAATCTCTTTAAATATCTACAGCAGTTACCTGACTAGGAGCAATCCGCCTAAGGTAGTTGTATCCAAAATTACAACTCCCCCCACAATTAGTCTATTTCACCCAAAGGCAGTACCAGCAAAAACTATACGACGCGAAACTAAACGTACACCGGCAATATTGCCTGACTCACCTTCGCTATCAGCACTTGTTTTTGCCGACTCAATCCCCGAACTTGAGTTCCCCCGAATTCCAACCTGGAAGTCAATTTCCCCTCAAATTGAGTTGATCAAGCCATGGATAGATCGCTCTAAACCACTTTTAGAGTATTCACCCGCACTCTTCCCAGTTTGTCAGCTTGGCTACCAGTGGAAAGAAACGATCAAAATAATCCAGCAATCATTGCTCGACTCAAGTGAACTCCCCGGGATCGGCAAATGGGAACAGTCGACTAACTTCCGAACTGCATAACATCCACTCAACAGGACGCTTGCCCGGTTTGCTCAATTCAGCACCCGGTCTGCCAGCACCTTCCAATTCGCCTCACTGATCTTGCAGTGGCAATTCAGTTTCTCTAACTTTCCTCGAGTTTATCCGTGTGTTCTCACGTGAAAGAGACATCGGATAGCTGTTTTCAACTTGAGCAATTGACGAGAAATGCAACATGTCTTCAACGACCAACTCACCACTTCGCGGCCAAACAGCTCTTTCCGTAATTGCGTTGGTATTAATAAGCCTCGCAGTATCAACGGGATGTAAACTCGGCGCCAACCGACACAATTCCATCGGATGCCAAGCCTACAATCAGGGGCAGATTACGACGGCAATCGCAGAGTTCAACAAAGCGATTGAAATGGATCCAAATGATGCTGATGCAATCTATAATCTAGGGGCGAGTTATTACGCACTTGGCAAGCAAACGAAAAATCTTCAAGCAACCCAAAGTGCTGAACAGCTCTACCGACGCACAATTGCAATTGATGATCAGCATCAGGAAGCCCATCGATCACTGGCCGTGCTGTTGATTGAAACCGGTCAAGAACAATATGCTTTTGATCTGATCAATGCATGGAAAAATCGATACCCCGCCTCCACCGAACCGGTAGTGGAATTGGCTAAACTCTATCAGGAGTATGGCGATAACAGTCGTGCCGCCGATCTTCTTGTTGACGCCCTGAAAATCAATCCAAATGATGTCCAGGTTTTAGCTGCAATGGGATCTGTCAGGGAAGCCCAGGGGCAGTCCACGTTAGCTTTAGACAGCTATGCCAGAGCACTTCAAGTGAATCCGAAACAGCCACAAATTGCCGCAAAGGTGGCTAGTCTACAAAATCAATTGGCTCAACAATCCGGCTACAGTCCTTCCACCGGCGTTAACGCGAATGCAGCAACTCCCGCTCCGACGAGATACGGCTCAGCAACGCCCTACCAGAAGTTTTAATCAGAGAGCAAACTACATCCTCGAAACGCCCTCCTTTTCCAAATTTAATCTCACTCCACAACTGATTCGACAAAAATTTACACCCGAAAAATTTACTTAAACCGAATCAACGCACAGGCCAGGTTTCACTAACTAATCCTGTAAATATCGTCCTCCACAGCACTGTGGAGAAAAAGCCACTCTAAACACGGATTAACGTCACTGCAGCCGCCCCAAAAAGGCTCTTAGTTTGCATCAAACTTTCAATCCATAAATTGCCTGAGAACCATCTGGGCAAGCCCGTGTCTGGCCATTCCATTGCCGCACTTTTCACCCTCCGAATCGATGTTTAGAATCGGTTTCGTTCGGTCGGCAAGACTTTCTTCTGTTCCGAATGCGAACAGTTTTCGTGGGATAAAACTGAAAGGATGTCTCGACTGATTCTACGATCAGGACGAGGCGCAACAGACTGCCTGTTGTTTCAAAACTTCAGAAGGCCTGATTACCGACAGATGACACTCAGAATTAATTCCCCACAAACTTTCATGTCTTTTATTCGACATCCTTTGAGACAACCATGACCAAGACGACTTCCCGCGCATTTAATTTTTCCGCCGGTCCCGCAATACTTCCCGAGGTCGTACTAGAGCAGATTCAAAATGAAATGCTTTCCCTTCCCGGCGTCGGCTCAAGTGTTCTTGAGATTAGTCACCGGAGTAAGGATTTCGACGAGATTCTCAATGACGCAACCTCTCGAATCGCTGAGCTGACCAATCTTCCCGACACTCACGAAGTTCTGTTCTTACAGGGTGGCAGCGCACTTCAGAATGTCATGATGCCGATGAATTTTTTAACGGAAAAAACTCAGACTGCGGATGTCATCGTGACAGGGGCTTGGGGTAAAAAAACCGCTGCCGAGGTTTCTCGATTTGGAAATCTCAACATTGCGTGGGATGGCGGCGACTCCGGATACAACAAAGCCCCTCAGCAAAACGAGCTGCAGCTCACTCCCAAGGCTGCCTATTGCCACTTGACCTCCAATGAAACGATCCATGGAGTTAAATACTGGGACTTGCCCGAAACGGGGGACGTTCCGCTACTCGTCGATAAATCCTCCGATCTTTTTTCCGAGCCAATTAACATCGAAAAATACGGACTAATTTACGCCTGTGCCCAAAAAAATGCGGGGATTGCAGGAGTGAATGTTTTGATTTTGAAAAAAGAGCTTCTGGAGCGCTGCGATGACCGTTTGCCAAGTTATCTCGATTACTCAAAGCATTCAAAGGCAGGATCGCGATTCAATACGCCACCCACCTTTGCAATCTACGTAACGGGACTCGTTTGCAAGTGGCTCCAAGAAGAAAAAGGTGGATTGGCGAGTATTAGCCAATTCAATCAGGATAAGGCCAGCCTTCTCTACAAAGAGATTGATCAAAGCAATGGATTTTATTCCGGTCACGCAGCAAAAGCTGACCGCTCAATCATGAATGTCGTGTTCACCCTACAGTCCGAAGACTTAGAAAATCAATTCCTCACCGAAGCAACCGAGGCCGGTTTAACAACCCTGAAGGGACACCGAAGCCTCGGCGGAATTCGTGCGTCGATCTATAACGCAATGCCGATGGAAGGCGTTGAATCACTTGCCCAATTCATGGCAGATTTTGCCCGGAAAAACGGTTAACAAAGGAACCAACCAAGATGTCTGTTGCCACTCAACCACCGCTACAAACCTCTTCAGAATCGAAAGACGACCAAATGGCGCGTATTATTGTTCTCGACGACCTCGCAGCAGAGGGCTTGGCCAAACTGGAATCTGCTGAAGGAATATCGTTTGACATCAAAATTGGGCTTAAAGGCGAAGAACTTCGTGAAGCGCTTACCCACTATGACGGCGCGGTCTGTCGTAGCGGCGTGAAAATCACTGCCGAAACGCTGGAGGGGAATAAGTCACTCAAAGCCATCGTCCGTGCAGGTGTTGGTACAGACAATATCGACAAATCGGCTGCGACGCTCTTGGGAATCGTCGTTATGAATACACCCGCCGGCAACACCATCAGTACCGCCGAACATACGATGGCTCTCTTGCTCGGACTCTCTCGAAAGATTGGCCCCGCCTATTCAAGCCTACAAGCCGGGCGATGGGATCGAAAGAAATTCAAAGGGTCACAAGTCAGCGGTAAAACACTCGGTATCGTCGGCTTAGGTAGAATTGGTTTGGAAGTTGCCTCACGAGCCAGAGCATTTGGTATGGAGGTTATCGGTTATGACCCATTCCTCTCGTCAGAGCGGGCGGTAGATTTGGGAATCACCAAAGTTAGCCAGGTAAGTGACCTTTTACCCAAAATAGATTATTTGACCGTACATACGCCTTTAACGCCTGAGACGCAGGG
The DNA here is from genome assembly GCA_029979005.1 of Planctomycetota bacterium. Lineage (GTDB taxonomy): Bacteria > Planctomycetota > Planctomycetia > Pirellulales > Pirellulaceae > Mariniblastus. Next base: position 47,488 of record JAPOIJ010000010.1, read on the forward strand.
ACTGATTGGCCACGAAGAAGTCAAACTAATGAAGCCAAATGCGAGATTAGTCAACTGTGCTCGAGGTGGGATTTACGACAACGATGCGCTGATTGCAGGACTGGAATCCGGACAACTGGGCGGCGTTGCACTCGATGTCTATCCAGAAGAACCGTGCACCGACAACCCGCTCTTTCAAATGGATAATGTGCTATGTACACCACATCTCGGAGCAAGCACCGATGAAGCTCAGATCGAGGTTGCAGTCGAGGCCGTTGACTTATTGGTTAACTTTTTGACCACGGGCGAAATTAAGTCTGCGGTGAATACAATTTCACTTGATCCAAAAACACTCAACGATCTCCGAAGTCATCTCGACGTTGCCCACCGTTTGGGCGTCTTATTGGGGCAATGGCACGGCGGCGCGATCGACAAATGCGAACTTGAATTCCAGGGGGACATTTCAGAAAAAGACACACGGCCTTTAGTCTCGGCGTTCTGCGCAGGCCTCCTCGGCCACGTGACCGAAGATGCTAATATTATCAATGCCGAGATGCTATGTCGTGAGCGTGGCATCGATATTTCGCGAACTTCCAATTCAGACACAGGCGATTTTAGTAGTTCTATCACCGCAACCGTATCCGGCGAAAGCGTCACACGGACGGCAACGGGAACACTGTTTGGAAAAAGTATGCCTCGATTAGTCCGACTGGACGAGTACCGGACAGAAACTTACATGGATGGAAACCTTTTGATCTTCAACCACTCGGACATTCCCGGAATCATCGGTTATGTCGGCAGCGTACTCGCTGAAGAACAGGTCAATATCGCGCAGATGGCCGTCGGACGCGAAGGGGACCAAGGCGGATCGGCAATCGGCATACTCAATGTGGATTCCATCGTTTCTACCCCAACACTTCAACGTGTCCTTGAAAACGACGCAATCGATTCAGTGCATCTGATCAATTTACCAGCCTTCGACGAACTTCCGGATTGGCTGGTTTAGGAATCACGATTCGACCGAACTCACCCTAACCTTTTTGATTACGTTCAAAGCCCGCGGCACAGTAAATTGTCGCGGGCTTTTTCGTCGACATTTCTGAACTCTCCAACTACTCTAGAAACGACAGCGGTACTTCAATCTTTGGATCTGAACCGCATCCGATTCATATTTCCGCTCGCAATGCTCATACAAGACCATGAATCTTATTGTTGCTGCGGTGATTGTGCTCACATTGCTTGGCAGTGAACTCATTGGCGCGACACCCGTTAAAAATGAACAACTTTGGCTTACCATATTCATGGTAGGTGTCTTAGCGGTTCTAGTTCCGGGGCTCGCGATTTTTCAAACCTATTTCGTTTCCCTTCAAATCCCTCTCAATCGGATCGAAGCCAAGCAACGCAATCAAGTCATCGCACGCCTCTCAGCATGTCACAGCGCGGTCTGGTTATCTGCCAGCCTCGCCACGGTCTGGGCAATTCGTTGGCAAGACGTTGTACGCGGCACCTGGCAACTCGATCGCTGGCCGTTGCTGGACGAGTTATTCATTTTGTTGCCGATAGTTTTTTCATTATTTACGTCATGGATCATCTTTTCAGATCTCACTGGAAAAATTTCGAAATCGGATTCACTCTGTTTATCAATGAAGAGAAAAACAGAAATTGCCTTTATTCGATTCCAGTCATGCCTGCTTTTTGTAATCTTCCCGACAGTAACGATCATCTTTATTCGCGATCTTGAGCCTTATCTCTCAAATCTCAATGCCTTTGAAAGATCTGCGAGCCTCGCAGCCATACTTCTGGCTCTCGCTGCCGGCCTTCCCTTACTTTTATTGACAGCTTGCTCCCATACGAAATTCAACGACCAAGTATTTGAAAACCAAATCAAATCCATATTCATCCAAAACCGAGTTCCCTTGAGGCGACTGCGAATATGGCGAACGGGAAACCAGATCGCTAACGCTGCGGTCGTTGGTCTGATTCCTCGCTACCGAATGCTGATCCTCTCCGACAAACTAATGGATTTATTCCCGAGGAACGAGGTTCTCGCCATCGCAAGACATGAGGCAGGCCATGTGAGGCTCTGGCACACATTTACACGACTTTGCTTTATCACCCTTCCCGTGTTGGCAATTGCCCAGACCCAATCGACGGGTTTAGCAACTCCTGTTTTTGACGGGTCACCGCTGGAGTGGCTAGGCGAAGTATCCACGTTAGTTCCAATCGGAATTTACCTGGCATTTCTCTTGATCAGCCTCCCTTGGATCTCACATCAAATGGAATACGAGGCCGATATTTTTGCCTGCCAGACACAAGGTCCGCATGGTGCCGCGCCTGATTCAAATTACACGAACGATTTAAAAAACGCGTTACTGCGGCTTGCGGCATTAGGCAGGGGCTATTACGAAAAACAAACACTGCTCCACCCAAGTCTCAAACAGCGTATCGAACTAATTGAAAAACTGGAATCTAATTCCAAAAAGATCAATCAATTCAAACGTTCTTTTTCAAGGCGACGCTATCTCGTGCTTGCCTGTTTTACTGCGATCTGGATCTCGCTTAGCCTGCGATAGAAAAGGACCGTGGGCATTAAAATCGTCAATCCCTGAGATAGATCGTTGTTAATACCGCGATTGGAAACTTGTTTGCCAGCCGAACCCAAACAAAAAAAGAGCGACGCTTTGCAGCGTCGCTCTTTATTTTTCAATTAAGGGTCAAACTAGAAACCACCCCCAGATTGCCCGCCCATTTGCAACAGCATTGGAAGACTCTCCATTTGCTTTCCAAGGTAATCTCCCAACCCCTTAGGAGCTGGAATCTCGACAAGCACTTCTCGGCCAGTTCCCTTCGCTTTGAGTGCCTTACTGATCGTACCCATCATTTTGGCTGCATCGGGATCCGTGCTTTCCACCATTGGCATGAATTGCTGCATCGCCATCTTTGCCGTTCCCAACATTGCATCAACACCACTTCGTAGCTCTTTAGATTTTTCGTCATCCACCCCATTTGCTTTAATCGTCAAAAGATCTTTTTCGTTCATCCCAACCATGATTGAGAGATCTTGGACATTATTGAGTAAATCAATAAATACTCCTGCAGGACCGTTGCCTCCCGCCTGTTGCTTTCCCATCTCAACTAATTCAGTGACCAGTCCCCGAGCACCCGAAAAATCCATTGCCATGCGGATGGGAGCCTCGGGCGAGCCTTTCGCAGCCGACATCAAATTGTCCGTTAACAATTTCCTATCCGAGTGAAAAAGGTACTTTTTCGTGCCGAGTTCAACTGTCTTAGAATCAATAACCTGCATCACAACTAAACCTGCAGGAATGCCCCCCGAAGCAGGCATCTCGTAAAAAGTCTTCCCATCATTTTCAACCGTTTCAGCCGAATCGGAATCGATCTCCGCCAGCAGTTTGTCGACGGCAGCCTCAGTGTTGAAGTAAACTTTGACAAAGAAATCAAATTTAACTTCGCCAAATTGTGCCATCATCGCTTCCTGCATACTTTGAGGCAGGCTCATCGCTCCGAACACGCGATCAATCTCATTTGGACTGGGCTCATCGTCGGAAGCTACCCCTGAAAGCTGTTCCTCCATTCCAAGCTTTTTTCCGATCACACTGTCTCGCATGTCATTTAAGCGTAAATCAAAGACAACCACTGCTTTGTCTTTTTCATCTAGCGTGCCAGTTTGAGCCAGCAATGATGAACAAGCCATCGTTAGCAACAGAAAAAATGAAGATGCAAAAACTCGCATGCCTAAACTCCTCGTGGTTTCAAAAAAAAATGTTGAAAGAGCCCCTGAATGGCAGGGCCTGTTTATTAGTTGGGGAAGCTATAAAGCATACCCTGTTTTCAGTCAGAATGTTTCGATTTAATCAAATCCAACGCTGTCCGCAGCGCGTCGTCTATTTTAGCTGGATTTTTACCACCCGCCTGGGCTAAATCAGGCTTACCGCCCCCTCGCCCGTCGACGACTGCTGCCACTTCACGGATCCAATTACCGGCACTGAAGCCCCGTTCGACCAAATCCCGCGTCATTCCAGCGGACAACATAACCTCGGTATCGCCAGAACTGGACGCCAATAAAATCGCGGCTGGATTTGTTTTTTTACGGATTTGGTCAATCAGCTGGACCATTAACCCGCGATTGGCATTAGGCAGTCGATGAGTAATGACCCTCACATCACCGACCAATTCCGCCGCTGCAATTAACTCGTCTACATCGACATTGCCGGCTTCACTCAATCGCTCCAGCTCCTCCTCGAGTGCGACCACCTCTTGCAACATTACATGAACGCGTTCTGCCACTTGAAGAACGGGAACATTGAGAGCTCGAGCAGTGTGCCGCATGATACTTCGCAGTTCAAAGTAATCTGCCTCCGTCGCCTCAGGGGATTCATGCTTTTCAAAGGCTGGAATAACCTCTGAAGACTTCCGCCCCGAGCTAAGTTGTTTTTTGAGGCTCTTCACTTGCTGACTGAGGTGAGTCACGGCAACTGGAACGTCGGTCCAAACGACCGATAGATCCGCGGCCAATTTGCGACAGTCCTCCATGATTCGGATTTGATTTTCCCTCGCCTTGGCTCCCGTCCACGCATGAATGCGACGGGTTCCCGCTCCCATATTTTCCTCAGAATAGATTTCAAATGCATCCACGTCGCTTGAGTTGGAGACATGAATCCCTCCGCAAAGTTCTTTACTGAATTCGCCGATGGACACCATTCGTACGGGATCAGGATATTTCTCACCAAACAACATCATTGCCCCTTGCTCACGAGCGTCGGACAACGGCAAGATTTCGGCTGTCACCGGCACAGCGGCACGAATTTTTTCAATCGTTTGTTGCTCGATCAGAGCCAGTTGCTCCTCTGGCACAGCGTCCATGTTGGCAAAATCAAACCTAAGTACATCATCAATCACTCGAGAGCCACGTTGCTGCGCATGCTCACCGAGATGTTCTTGCAGTGCATGATGAAGCAGATGGGTGGCACTGTGTGCCCGGCAAATCCCCTGCCTGCGTTCCTCATCGACATGCGCCCGAATCTCGTCTCCGAGAGATAGTGTTCCCTCCGTCATGTGACCAGAGTGAATAATGAGCCCGCCATCTTTCTGGGTATCCCCTACTTGGAACCTACCGTTCGCCCCTTCAATCCAACCGGTATCACCAACCTGACCACCGGATTCTCCATAGAACGGGGTTTCCTGCAAAACGATGAGTGATACTTATTTTTATAAAAGAAATGACAGTATATACTATGATATTGGAATAGAAGAAAGACATACATGGGCTAATCAATATATGATAGCTGTTAAAGTTGAAGAGGGTAAAATAATTAGAGACTATTATGTAGAGCCAAA
>JAPOIJ010000174.1 GCA_029979005.1 Planctomycetota bacterium
AATCTCGAATCAAATCGGGATTTCACCAAATTTAAGAATCCCGCCTTTGATCTTGATCGCGATTTTGTTGCCAATGGTGGCTGGAATAATGAATCAAGGGCACGCGTTATATTTGCAAGGCAATTGTATATGCTTGCTTTGCTGTTAACGGATGTGGTTGACGTTGATCTTGATGGAGATGGAAATCCGACGGCTGCAGAATATTCAGAAGTGATCGCTCAGTGGGCGGTAAATGTGGTCGACTTTCGGGATCCCGATAACATCAATACACGATTTGCATTTGATCCGAATCCGTGGGACGGCAATTGGAATCCAGCTCCGGGCAACGTCGTTTGGGGAACTGAGCGACCTGAGTTGTTGATTACCGAAACGTTGGCTGTACACGCAAGAAGAACAGAAGATTTGGGAGATCCCGATGGTAATGCGAATGGTAATGCGAATGGTAATGCCAACGGGAATCCAAATCCCGGTCAACCGCCGGGGCAAAACAACGAGCTCTTTGATCAACGATTACGCCCTGAGGCCTTCTCCTACATTGAGCTCTATAATCCCTGGACACAAAACAGTTTGAACCAGCGGTTAGATCCTAGCCTTTACAACAACAACCAAAGCGTTGCCTTGGATCGGTTTGTTGCAGGAAACGGCGGTGCCGGCAGTCCGGTGTGGCGGCTGTCAATTGATCGTCCTGATCGGGACGGGGATGCAATTGAAGGAAATGATAACGAGGCAGGAACAAAACGGGTCGTTTATTTCACGAATTCTGCGGATGTGTCGGATGACATTATCAATGATCACGGCAACGGCGTAGAAGTTTATTTTTCCGATCGTGACAACGCCTGGAATCCGTATCTTTTGAAACCCGGTGGTCAGGCATTGGTGGGAACACTGGGAATTCAAGAAGGAGATTGGTATCGATCCTTTATGGGGCGAAGAACGGGCGAAACGGACTTAACGTTGACGCTTGACGACCCGAACGACGCGCAGAATACCCAGCATATTAGAATTAACCCTGAGACTGGTGTTATTAAACGTACCGCCGATGATCAAGTAGCGGGAAGAGTCGCGACTATTATTCCGATTAACTCAGTACGCTCTGGCGGACAGCCGGTGGCATCTCTTCAAGATGGAACACGACGGGGATTCAATGTGAGTGATCCGTATGAGGGATATCCGATTGTGGATGATCGGCAAGGCGGCCCTCAACCGATGGTTTCATTGGACGATGGTTTTAGTTACGGACCTGCCAATGGAAATGATTGTTATGATGTGCCGCTGGATGATCCGGATGCCGTAAGCAACCAGGACAACAATCGGAATGAAGCTGATTTGCAGGCAATCATGGCGGACGAAGGAATGAACCGTCGATTCCGTGTTATCAAACTGCAGCGGCTTGCCAATCCCTCGGCACTTTGGGACCCCGATAGTAATCCTTACCTCACAGTCGATGTGCTTGATATGGATCTGGTTGCGTTCAATGGCGTAGAAGACCAGAGCGCTGACGATGCTATCCCGGCGGAAAAACCGGACACGGCATCATCGCTTGAGCGCGGAAGGGAAATTGCCAATGATGACTTGTGGGTCGCTCGGGATATTTTTCGTTCGGTGCGTGGCAGTGTCGCAGATATCCCTTCAAGTGGAGCATTAGCGCAACATCAATTTGGCCGGACACTCAATGAGTCTTTAGGGCAAACGAATAACGCGTACGTTAATAATCCTGCAAATCCAAATGACAGTTTTTTCACTTCACTAGGTTGGAATAACCGTCCGTTTGTCAGCCATCTTGAAATTGCCAATGTACCGTTTGCAGGGCCGGATTGGTTGACTCGTAATTTCACCTCTAAGCAAGATAATTACGATCCGTATTCTGGTGACGACAATTTGATTCGAGGACGGTTTCATCATTTGTTAAATTTCTTCGCGAATGATAGTGATTCTGGCGGTGGGGATCGCGCTAATCTTCATCGGATAATGGATTACGTGGAAGTTCCCTCACGGTTTGCTGGAACCCGGGATTACCTGAGCACCGATAATTTTCCTCAGCCATTTAACTTCCTTTCCCGCTATCGTGTGCCTGGGAAAATCAATCTCAACACTATTTACCCGGACAGCTCTGATGACCCAGATAAATCGACGATTTGGGAGGGTTTGCAAGGTAGGTTTGCAAGTTTCAACGGTGGTTTGAACTATCGGAATTTTGCCGAATCGCGTGAGAATGGGACTCCAGGTGCGGGGGGGATGCCGACTGATTTCGGAAACCCATTCCGTCCTTCAGATGAGAATGTGAATATTCCTCAGGGTGTTCCGCTGGTTACTGAGGTTGGTAGCACGCTCCTACGGAATAGTGAGTCCACCAATCTTGGTGCGGCGCCGGAGACGCGGCCGCTGTTCGATTTTGAAAACACCGCGGCAATTTATAATTCGGACCGCAACGCCTATTTCCGGAATCTTCAGCGACACCGATTGGGTAATCTTGTCACGACAAAATCGAGTGTGTTTGCGGTCTGGGTGACCGTGGGTTACTTCGAGGTTGATGAATTCGGACTTGTTGGTGCCGAAATTGGCGCTGATACCGGCGATGTTAAACGTAATCGCGGTTTCTTTATGTTTGACCGGTCCATTCCAATGGCATTCGAACCGGGTAAGAACCACAACATTGAAAAAGGGATTCTTGTCGAGAGCATCATCGAATAGAGTTCTTCGCGCCCGTAATCTCTGCCTTGGTTAAACAGTCCCGTCGTTCGGCTCACGAACGGTGGGGCCGCTAGTCCGTTTCCGTTGAGTCCGTTTCTGTTGAGTCGAGCCGTTGATCTTCCAGCAGATCTTTAGCGAGACCTCGACGACGAATCAGGTGAGCGTCCTTGTCAGAGACTATGACTTCCGCGGGCGTTGGGTGACTGAGGAACCCAAGTGGACTGGCTGCCCGGGCGTAGGCTCCTGATTGAAAGACACCGACCAAGTCCCCTGCTTCGATAGGCGGTAAGGAAATGGAACGGCCGAGGGTGTCGAGGGGCGTGCACAGGGGGCCGACAATTTCAACCAGGTCCGCGGAGTGAGGTACATCAATTTTATTGAGAATCGCCAGCGGGTAGTTTCGCTTAATGGTCTGCCCCAGATTTCCGGACGCCGCGAGGTGGTGATGCATACCGCCATCGATAACCGCATAAATTTTTCCCCGCGAGTGTTTAACACGGGTGACGCGGGAAACATAAACTCCGGCTTCATTTACCAGGAACCGTCCAGGTTCGATGATGGCTTTCGTGTCGGCGAGCCACAGGGAGGATGCCATGGCTTCGTCGATTCCAATCAAGCCTTGTTGAAATGCGTCGAGATCGAGTTCGGTTTCGTGGGCAAAGTAGGGAGTTCCCAGTCCGCCGCCAAAATCGAGCGTCGCCAGAGGAGATTCTATTTGTTCGGCGACGGCATTAGCAATTGAAATGCCCCGATGATACTGCGCGATTAAAATTTCAGCATCGAGAATTTGGGTGCCCATATAAAGGTGAACGCCAGTAACCTTGGTGTTGTCTTGCTGTTTGATTTCGGCGACGACTGATTCCAGAGATTCTTCATCAATTCCAAACGGAGAGGGTTTGCCTCCCATTTGCATCGCGCCGCCGGCGGTGTCGACGGGGTTGACCCGCAGTGAAATGGATTCGACGGATCTCTTTTCGCCAGCAAGCTGATTGATCCATCTTGCTTCTTCAATTGACTCGACATGGATTTCACCGATTCCGGCCTCGAGGGCAGCGTTTAGTTCCGCGGTTGTTTTCCCCGGCCCGGCGAACAGGATTTGTTCAGGATGACAGCCAGCGGCAAGCGCTTGTTGTAATTCCCCGCAGGAGGCGATCTCGAGGCCGCATCCCTCTGCAAGAACGGTTCGCAGGATAGCAGCATTGGGATTGGCTTTGATCGAATAGTAAAGTTGAAATCGATCGGGAAGGCGAGATTGCAAATCTCGGATGGTGTTGGTGATCGTTTCCCGATGATAAATAAACAGAGGAGTGCCAAACTTCTTTGTCAATTCCTGGATGGAGAGATCGCCAATTAACAATTGGTGTTCACAGATTCCGAAACGTTTTTCTGCGAGTCGTGCTGCGTGATTCAATTGAGATCGTTTAGATTTCATCAGTTAGCAGTTCGGTAGAACCAAAAGAGGCCAAATCACTTGACGAGCAATCCACTTAGAGTGCCGTTGTCTGAGCTGTCGTTTGATTTTCAATGAAATCAAAGCGTCTGTCGACGGGGGTGTCGACGTAGCTAGTTTGAGGATTCTTCGTCTCGAAGTGCTGGATAATTGACTTTCCCACTGGATGTCATGGGAAGTTCAGAAACGAAGTGGATTTGTTTAGGAACCATATGGCGTGGCATTTTCGCAGTGCAATCCGCGAGAACCGCAGCAGCATCGAGCGTTCCTGCATTCTCCTGCGGAATCGCAAAGGCGACCAGGTGTTGCCCCAAGACTGTGTCGGGCACGCCAATCACGGCAACCTGTCGCAGTGGTGCAACTTGGCACAAGACATCTTCCACTTCGTTGGGACTTATCCGGAATCCGGCAGATTTAATTTGATTGTCCCGCCGACCGACAAAATACAAAAATCCTTCTTCATCTTGTCGAACCAGATCACCTGAATAGCATACCAAGGCATCGTTGGGGTGACCGGGTAACGGATCGGGGTGCGGGCGAAGGACCTTGGCGGTCAGGTCGGGATGCCCCCAGTACCCCATTGAAACGGTGGGACCATGGTGAACCAGCTCCCCTGTTTCACCGGGTTTGCATCGTTTGCCTTCGTCATCGATTACTAAAATCTCGGTATTGGGAATCGGTTTTCCCATCGATGTTGGACGGGAATCGAGTTCTTCCGGTGGTAGATAGGTTGACCGAAATGCTTCGGTCAGTCCATACATCAGAACGATATTCGTCGTTGGAATCTGTTCCTTTAATCGATGAAGTAAGGTTTGTGGCATTGCGCCTCCGGTATTCGTGATATACCGTAAATGCGGGAGCGCTTGTTTACCGAGACCTGAACTTGGTTGGGCGAGTAAACTCCACAACGACGGAACTCCCGCCAATCCAGTAATCTTTTCTTCGATTAACTGGTTAACAATTTCGCGTCCAAAACGGAATGACATCATTGCCGTAGTGGCACCTTGTAGAACAGCGGTCGTAAGTTGATTAAGGCCTGCGTCAAAGCTAAGCGGGAGTGCTGCTAATAATCGGTCATTGTTAGAAAGATTGAGATAATCAGAGACGATTTCTGCGCCGGCAATGACGTTGGCGTGACTCAGCATGACGCCTTTTGGACGCCCCGTGGAACCAGAGGTGTAAAGAATGGCTGCTAGGTCTTTTTCAATGCACTGGTCGACGGGTGACGATTGATGATTGTAAAGAGAATCCCAGGAATAGGCCCTCGGAGCATTGGTGGCAACATCCGGTGAGTCAACGATTGTAAGTTTGAGGGCCGGGAGGTTGGGAAGTATATCCTCGATTTGTTCCAATCGCACCGCGTCGGTAATTAACGCAACCGCTCCGCAATCATTGAGAATGTGAAAAACCTGGTCTGGAAACAGGCCGTGGTGAATAGGGACGAAGACTGCCGACGCTTGTGCCGTTGCAAAAATGGCGAGCGGTAGAGTGGCACCCGGAGGAAGGAAGATTGCGATACGATCGCCGCGGTTGACTCCCAGTTCCCTTAAGTTTCCAGCTGCGTTGGCGACTTGAGTGGCCATGTCTTCGTAGTTGATGCGATGGTTCTTCGCCACCAAGGCTTCGCTGGCGGGAAATTTCGCAGCGCTCTCAGAGAGCATGTGATGAATGAGGTACTGCATGCTCAGTTGGATTCAGACTGCGGGTGAATCGGATTTGATTTGAGAGCTACGAGTTTCGCAATAGACCGCGCAGTCTCGAAATACTCGGGGGTCATTTCTTCATCGGTAACAATCAATTCAAATTCCGCCTCAAGAAAGTGAACGACTTCCAGCGTTCCCAGGGAATCGACGATGCCGCTTTCTAAAAGAGAATCATCGGCATTGATTTCCCGTTGTTGTGCTAATGGGAAGGTCTCAATTAACCACTCAAGGATTCGAGTTGTCGTTTCGTCTACAGGGCTCATGGGGAAGTTCTTAAACTGGCGGTCCAAAAATCGAATCTGATTGTATCTTAAGATTCAGTTTTTACCGAGGTGCCAAGCGACCTTCCTTGATTCTGGAAGGGATTGGATGACGGTCAGCTAACGAAACTCCGGAAGACTCATTTGATTCGTCCAAATAATGAGACGCTCAAGAGTCGGAATTTGTCTTTAAAAGAGGTTTCGCAGGTGCAATACGGTACTCCGTTCGGCGACGCGAATAATCAGCGGGAGAAGCGAAAAGAACGAATGTTCAATTCAAGCGAAATCAAATATTTGAGAATATTCGATTAACGGGAGACACGTCTTCCATCAACGATTTTGTGGCAAGTGCACTCTTTTCCGTACAGGCCGATCCGGTGCAAATAGCGTTTTGCATATTCTCTTGGTTTGTCACGAAGAAAACTCATCCACCCGGTTCCAAAATTATTAACGCTGATTGAAGGCGAAAGTGAGCGGACGTAATGCCAGCAACCCCGAGGGATAAACATCATATCTCCGGGGTTGAGGAGACCGTACTGCGCTTGAACTTTTGAGAAATTGGGATAGCGGTTGCTATCGAAATCGTCAGCGTTGACTGAACTCATAAGGGTGTTGGAGTCATATTTTCGGCTGGGGTACATGTGCGATTTTTGATCCCAGGAAACCAGTTTGACAAATTTCTGCCCGACGACCTGAGCAAATATGTTATCGGCCCAATCAATGTGGTAGCCGGTTACTGTCCCTCCGGGGCCGATCCAGCCAGTTAAATGGTTTCGAATTTTATGTTTTGACATGATGCTAAAGTCGACGTCATCGATCAGATGTGGGAATTGTTTAAACATCTCAAAAACAGATAAGTATGGGATTTTCCCGTCTGTAGATGTTGGCGATTGGATTTCGTCAAGGTACTCTTGAAAACTAACGGTGCGGAATGAGGTGGTTTCCTGCATGACGTTACCCTCTTCGAGGGTTATCGAACAATCGCTTTCGAAACTGCGAAAGTAATCGAAAGACCAAGTCTGCAGAGCTTTCCAGTTTTGAGCGCCTTGATGGATAATGACTGGTTTTGATTTCTTTAAGAAGTCGTTGAGGAATTGTTTTTCTGTAATGGATTCAACTCGTTGAACTTCTGTCAACGATCCTTCGGGATGGTTGTCGTTAAGGATGTTTACTTTATTTTGGTCAAATTGAATCATGGAAAGCTCATTTTTTAAATGAATGCAAAACTACGTTTTAATTGGGTCGATCTCAGTTTGCTGCGGCGATGCTATTGAACTGAGCTGGTCTCGCTGCCGCCACCATTGCGAGACGTCTTGAGGAGTCGCGTGCCAGTAATCTCCGGTGTCTCTGACATATTCGAGAAAGTTGAGATAGATTTCAGTTTCGCGGCGCCCGGTAAGATAATCCGGATGCGTCAACATCATTGCCATTCCCTGGTGCTTTCGGAGGTAATTCAGTTTGTCCCTCCAAATTCTGTCGCTTTGTTCGCCGAGTTTGATGAATAACGTGTGGTCTTGCGGCATGGTGTACGGGAGTTCGATGAATTTTCCGGCGACAAAGGGCCAGATCATTCCCACCCCACCCGGTGCGGCCTGAAAAGGATCGATATCGAAACAAGAACTGTCGTACTCGATTTTCAAATCTTGCAACCAGCTCAAATTTCGGTGAACCATTGGCGAGCGAAAACCCACCGCGTTGTATTGATCGATCGCTTGATTGATTGCAGAAACCCGTTTATTGAAAACCCGTTTCGACGAATACAATTGTCCATCGTGGTTGTAGCCATGGATTCCGATTTCAAAACCACGAGATCGGAGGTCACGGACCAGGCCGTTGTCAATTTTGTATTTGTAAGGCACTAAGTTCCAGCTTGAGCGAAAACCAAGTGCTTGCTCAGCATCTGCGATTCGGGAGATATGCTGCATGCCCTCTGCCGTTTCGACGTCATGGGTCAGAACAAACGAGTATTTCGCGGAGTCTGGCCAGAATTCAGAAGGCTTGGGGGAATTAGGGCCGTTGCAGCATTGTAGAATTTGATCCATCAAACTTAACGGCAGATACCATTGCTCATCTACTTCGTGCGGTTGCGATTTTTGAAGCCACTGTCGGATCTTGATAGGCATTACTGGTCGAAGGAACCGGTAGTAGAATCGAAATTTCTTACTCAGCGAAAACTGGCAGGCATCCGCTTCGATTCGTTCGCTGGCAAGTTGAATTGCAGCAGGGTCGTTAAATAAAAAGCTAAGTTCCATTGCGACTAGATCATTGGCTGTATTTGTAGAGGATTTTGCCGAGAGTCTTGCATACGATTGTCGGCGTCCTTTTGATCACTTCCCCCGCTGCTCGAACTGCGGTGGATGGTTCGGTATTGGTTCCGGGTGAACCGGCGAGAAAGTTGTGGAAGATATTGCTTTCCTCAGCGCCCCATTTCTTTTTAAACCGGCGAAGTCCTTCTTGAGATTTTTCAGAAATTCCAAAATCGTAATATTTGCATCCGCTTTCGACTGCCAATTTTATGCAATGATAAACAAGCCAGTCGTTCGGTCGGTCGGCAAGTGCAGCAGGATCGGAAGCGGCGTATTTGTAAATCAATCTTCGGTTGGAA
>JAPOIJ010000279.1 GCA_029979005.1 Planctomycetota bacterium
CAGTTTCACCTACTTCCTCTGTCGATGAAGCAAAAAAAATCTTTCGATGATGGTCTGGCGGCCACGACTCATACAGCGGACTGGTGAACTCAACGTTTTGAATCGTAATTGTTGGCACGTCATCGTGTTTAATAATCTCTGTTTTTTTTACTTTCCTTACTTTGCCGTTTTTCTCGACGGTAGTGTCAATTCTTTGGGTAAGCTTTCGCTGTTTTCCATCGTTGAATAGATTCGTTAAGGTTACGAGTTGGCCGGGAAATTTACTTTGGTTCCGGCTTTGAATTGGATAGTCTTCCATTCGGCCGTAGAACTCATAAATAGTAGGTTCCTCGGACGTTATTTCTGCGATGCCAATCTCTTTGTTGGGCGATTGTGTGTCAGCTCGGTAGCCAAAGGTTGCTCTCAATCTAGGGTAATCCGCACCATCAACAAGATTTGCACGCGCAGTCACACGAATTCTGAATTCGCCTTGATCCGGGAAATTGTTAAGCTTGGCGATAAATTGAGTGCCGATTCCAAGTTGGTTGGATATAAATTCGTTACGCTTGCCCGCCGACGCAGAAAGGGTAATTTGCTCCTCAAATATTTTTGGTGCAGAACCAGTGACGATGGCTCTGGACAATCCGTAACGCGCCGCTTCCAAATAAAAATTAAATGCCATCGGAGATATGGACAAAGTCCCTCCGTTATTTTGAAATCCATCTTCTGAGGGTGTGTCCGGCGGTAGGTTGGCTGAGTAATCGGCCTCGATGCCGAGTAATTCAACCATCGTATTTTGATATTCGATCCGGTTGAGTCGCCTAAGCACCACTGAGCCTGTATTTTTCTTTTTGGAATCTCTCGCTTTTCTCAGTCGATTTCGAATCCAGGTTGTCAGGGCCTCGTGCTCTGTAAGACTTAATTTCGGCTGCTCATCCGGCGGCATTTCGCCAAGATCTAAACTGTTGAGTGCGTCGTGCCACGTTTCGGCGGCCGATCGATTTTTAAGAAAATCGGTGGATAGTGTATCGAAACGAATTTCCGATTCCTGTTTGTTAGATCCATGGCACGGAAAACAGTATTTAGCAAGAATCGGTCGGATTTGAGTTTCGTACTGTTGTGCTGCGCAATCAGGATTAGGCAGAATCACTGACACCAATAGGATCGAAATCGCGGTGAATGAGTCTATCTTCAAATTGTTTCACCTTTCCGATTCTACCACTCAATTTCTCGTCCTTTATATTAATAAATATGGAAACGGCCAGCAGCCTTAATCATGAAACTTTGGATGATTGAACGGTGAAAATTCTTTTTTTTATTGGATTTAACGCTACTGCTACCATTTGATGGGCTGGGCAGTGCCGACACTACGGTTTACGGAGCACTCAAATCGAACTATTGTTTGTTCCAGAATTTTCAAATCGAATTTACGTCGGGAAAACGGTGGGGCATGCAACACATTCGAAGGTATCGATTCGCTCTTAAATCCGCGACGTTTGATTGGTCAATAATGTATTGCAGTCTGATTTGGCTTACCGGCCTGGGTTGTTTTATAGAGAATTTGCCCGCGCAGGAGACGGTTAAAACATCAGGTTTTGTGATTTGTTATCACCCGAATATATCCAGTAGGGAATTCGCGCCGTACGACGTAGTTGTGGTTGATTATGCGTATCCCCCCGAGTCCATCAAAAAATTAAGGCAGCAGGGTAAGCTTGTTTTCGGTTACCTGAGTCTTGGGAAAATCCATAAGGAAAGGCCATTTTTGCCGGCGGTTCAATCTGCACGAATCGGATTGCAGCAAGACGTTCAATGGAAAGACAGTTTTCGGGTTGATGCAGCTGATCAGAACTGGCACAGACTGGTTCTTGAGTCCATCATCCCCGAGATGAAAACAATTGGATTCTCAGGTGTCTTTCTTGATGACTTGGATGACTTAAAAACTCGCAACCTGCAGGATCAAGGTATATCGCTGATTCGACAGATCTGCGAATCCAATCCCGAATTCAAATTGATGGCCAACCGTGGTTTGGAATACGCGGATCGGTTTTCACCATTTGTGGACTATTTGCTTTTGGAGAGTTGTTTTCTGAAGAGCGGTAGTAAAAGAGATTCAACGGATTCAGATTGGGCTTTGCAATTGTTTTTGAGCGCGAAAAAAGAGAACCCTAAATTGAAGGGTGTTGCGCTTGATTATATTTCCGAAACAAAAATTCCATTGACAACAGACCAGAAGCGAATCGTTTTGGAAACGAGTTCTTTGCATAAACAGCATGGCCTATTGTCGTGCGTTAGTTTTCGTGATTTACAGAGCGTTCCAAGTATCAACGGTAAATAAGTAGGTCAGCATGTTTAAGGTGCTTAGAACATTTTTGATTGTCGGTTCGTTGATGATTTTCATGAACCCGAAGGTCGACGCAGCGGTACGTCAAGAAAATGGGGATAAGACGGGTTCCGCACAATTGGAGTTCTATCAACCTGATGAAGTCCAGTCAGTGCATTTGACAATTTCCGAATCGGACCGTCGACGAATGTTGAATGCGCTCCCGGAGTGCATCTATGTTCCAGCGACGTTCCAATGGCGAGACGTAGAACTTGATAAAGTAGCGGTACGTTTTAAGGGTAACAGTTCTTCACAACCGAATCAGAAACATAAACGAAGCTATTTGGTTAGGTTCGATAAATACGAAACTAATCAGCGGTTTTTGGGGTTGCGGCGCGTTTCATTCGATAACGGAGTTCAATTTGGCAGTCTCTTCAGTGAGCCGGTAATAACGGAAATCCTGAAAGCTGAGGGCATCAAATCGCATCGGTGTAATTACGCAACGGTCTATTTGAATGATGAATATCAAGGCGTTTATGTCAATGTAGAGCGAATTGACCACACCTTTTTGGAAAACAATTTTCCAAATGCTAATGGGGGTCTCTGGAAAAATGATCTTGGTGGACCCGGAGGGAATCTCGCTTTTATTGGTGATGATCCTAAGCAATACGAAAAAACGTTCGAATCAAAAAACAAGGCTTCGAAAAATAGAATGGAGCTCGTGGATTTTATTCGAAAAATAAATCAAACTTCGGATGAAGATTTTGCGGCCATGCTTGACTCGACGATGAACGTTGATCAACTGTTTCGGATCACGGCGGTAATGTTGTTATCGGGAGCCTTTGATCAGCTTACTGGTTGGAATGCTCATAACTTTTACTTATTTCATGAAGCTGAGCGTTTGCGTTGGCATTATTTACCGTGGGATCTGGATGTTGGATTCTGCGAGACTGCGTTTGGACGGTTGCGAGTCCTGAAAGATTGGGATGCGGCGTGGCCAGTTCCAGCAGGTTGTTCAAATCCGTTACTTGATCGTGTAATCTCAGATCCACTTTTGTTAAATCGGTACCGAACAATTGCCACGGAGGTGCTAGAGAAACATTTTCGCCCAGAGAATATTTGTGAATCTATTGACAAGAAATACGATCTGATTAAACGGCATTTGGAAGCGGATCCATTTCCAAAACGGCGAGCCACGGTGCCGGGGGATGTTGGGTATGCGGAGATTGTAAATTCAATGAAACTGTTTATGCGAAAACGTTATGCGTCGGCAAAACAGCAACTCGCTCAACCTGGCTCGCGTCCGGTTTCTAAACCCCAGGGGCTGAACAACGGGCGGGGTGTACCGGCTGAATTGATATCCAAAATTC